>JAYVWK010000022.1:0-5182 GCA_043786185.1 Burkholderiales bacterium | reverse complement strand
GAATCCGAAATCGCGCGCGAACTGCTGGGTCGCGGCAGGCGCGGCGGGATTGCCGATGACCGGCGAATACTGCACGGTCCGCTTCGACAGCATCGCCTGGCCGCCGATGGTGGTCTCATCGAGCGGGCGCGGGTAGCGCTCGATCAGCTTCTCGAACCCGGGCTCGCCATCGACCGCCGGCATTTCGACGATGCCGTCGCGCAGAATCTGCACCACCGCGAAGCGCGTGCCGAACAGCCGCAACAGGTTGCGCACGATCGCATCGAACACCGGCCTGGTATCGGTCATCGAACCGCTGATGGATGCCAGGATTTCCGCAGTCGCCGTTTGCTGCTCCAGCGCGGCCTTGGTCTGGTCGTGCGCACGGCGCAACTCCTGTTCGGCGCGCTTGCGCTGGGTGACGTCACTGGTCGCACCGACAAGTTTGGTGGCCCGGCCACCCGGGTCGCGCACGGCAATCCCGCGGTCGTGCACCCAGCGATACTCGCCATGCGCGTCGCGCGCGCGCATCTCGTGTTCCAGATATGCCGTGCGCCCCTTCAAGTGGTCGATCACCGCCTGCCGGTATGCGGGATGGTCCTCCGGGTGGATGTGCGAGTTCCATTCCGCGCTCTTGAGCGGGCCGGCAGGGAAGCCCCAGAACTCACGGGCCCGGTCGGACAAGTACAGGTCGCCAGTGTCGATGATCCATTCGTAGATCCCCTCGGTGGCCACGCGGGTCGCCAGGGCATAGCGTTCGTCACTCTGCTTGAGAGCGTCTTCGGTGCGCTTCAGTTCGGTGATATCGCCGGTGGATCCGACCATCCGGATCGCCCGCCCATCGGCACCGCGTGTCGCGATGCCGTGCTGCCGCGCCCAGCGCCAGGTGTCGTCAAGCGCGCGGAAGCGATAGTCGCATTCGAAGCGTTCCGTCCGTCCCTTGAAATGATCCACCAGCGCCTGGTCGTATTTCGGACGGTCGTCGGGATGAATTCTGGCACGCCAGTCCTGCGGCGTGCGGTTGGTCTCCGGCGTCATTCCGGTTGCCGCGTGCACTCTGCCGGAGTAGTAGATGGTCCCATCGGCGAGGTTCCAGTCGTACACCCCCTCGTTGATGGCGCGCATCGCGATGTCGTGGCGCTCCTCGCTCTGCCGCAGCCGTACCTCGGCGTCGCGCAATGCGGCGGCCAAGGATCTGACCGCCTGATCCGGATCTTCAGCCATGCTGCGGCGGCGGCGGCGTGAGATTGATCCGTGGAGCCCGTGGGCAATGGTGCGTGCACGGCGCTGACGGCTCGCCTGCGATACCGCGGCGAGGAATTGCGATCGCCGCATCACGCAGGTGCATCCGAACCTCCCTCGGTGTTGATGCGGCGGTACATGCAGCTAGGCAATTTGGGCGGTGGATCGCAGTCATTTCCGCCGGCAAACAGTCTACTCCTGATCGTCGGCACCAGGTATGACGTCGGCGCGGCCGTCCTCGCTCCCGCGAAACCGGCGTTTGCGCAGGCGTATTCGGCGCGCAACATCGCGCAGGTTCGGATGACCGGCGATTTCCTGGTTGATCCGGTCGGGAGAAATGTTCATACCGCGCCGGCCGCGCGCGTCGCGCTTCGTTTGGTTTGCCGTCGCGCCCGGCCCTCACTCCGGCTTCATGTTGGTCTGCCTGACCGCCTCGCGCCACTTGACGATCTCGGTCCGGATGAAGGCGGCGTAGTCCTCCGGGTTGCTGCCCACCGGCTCACTGGCGTCGGCGAGAATGCGTTGCTGCAGTTCCGGGGTGGCGACAATGCGCGCCACATCGGCGGAGATTCTCTGCATCAGGGCCGGTGGCGTGGTGCCCGGCGCCATGAAGCCGAACCAGGCGGTGATCTCGAAGTTATTGACACCGGCTTCCACCATCATGGGCACCTCAGGCACCGAAGGCGAGCGTTTCAGGCCAGTGATGGCCAGTGCGCGCAGGCTGCCGGCCC
The DNA here is from genome assembly GCA_043786185.1 of Burkholderiales bacterium. Lineage (GTDB taxonomy): Bacteria > Pseudomonadota > Gammaproteobacteria > Burkholderiales > JAEUOS01 > JAEUOS01. The sequence goes on along the minus strand of JAYVWK010000022.1, from coordinate 3,230 downwards.
TGATGTGCGGCAGCACCACCGGCGCGTTGTGGAACATCAGCTCGAACTGGCCGCCGATGGCGTGGGTGGTCATCTGCGCGCTCGATTTGTAGGGAATGCCGGTCATCTGCAGGCCGGCCAAAAGGTTCAACAATTGGCGCACACCAAGGCGGCCGGGCGCGACATCCTGATCGACGGCGCCACCCAGGCCGCGCTGGGCCTGCGCGTGACGATCGAAACCATGGGCGAGGTACGGTTCAAGGGCAAGGGGGCGGCGGTGTCGGTGTTCGCGGTCAGCGCGCAGGCGCAGCGCTGAGCCGAACCTTGCAATTGGCCGGGCTGTAAACTTGCAATCAGCCGAACCATAAACTTGCAATTGGACGGGCACGGACCCGGCAATTGGTCTGAGCCGCGGCGCGTTGACGACGAGGGCGACATGAAAAGCAAAAAGGCCGACAAGGCTGCCAAGACCGACAAGCTCGGCAAGGACGAGTACTACGAGCGCCTGGGCGCGCTGCAGCTGGAGCTCAACGACGTGGCGCGCTGGTTGCAGCACACCGGAAGGCGTCTGGCGGTGGTGATTGAAGGGCGTGACACCGCCGGCAAGGGCGGCGTCATCGCGGCCATCTCCGACACCCTCAATCCGCGCCAGTGCCGCACGGTGGCGCTGGCCAAGCCGAGCGAGCGCGAGCAGACCCAGTGGTATTTCCAGCGCTATGTGGCGCACCTGCCCGCGGCCGGCGAGATCGTGCTGTTCGACCGCAGCTGGTACAACCGCGCGGGGGTGGAGCGGGTGATGGGCTTTTGCAGCGAGGCGCAGACGCGCGCCTTTCTCAAGCAGGCGCCAATGTTCGAAAAGATGCTGGTCGACGACGGCATGTTGCTCGTCAAGTACTGGCTGACAGTGGATCAGGCGCAGCAGGAAGAGCGCTTCGCCGAGCGCCAGGCCGACCCGCTCAAACGCTGGAAGCTATCCTCGATCGACGTCAAGGCGCGCGAGAAATACGCCGAGTACGGCCATGCGCGCGACGCCATGCTCGAGGCCACGCACACCCGGCACGCGCCCTGGACCCTGGTCGATTTCAACGACCAGCGCCGCGGGCGCCTGACCATGATCCGGCACCTGCTCGACCAGGTGCCGGAACGCAAGGTGCCCGAGACCCTGGTGGAGTTCCCGCCGCTCGGCCACGCGCCCATGGCCGAGCGTTACCGCGCTGCGCCCAAGCCGATCCCGGGTCTGCTTTAGAAGCGCCACGCGGCAGGCAGGTGCGCACCTGGCCGGATTGCGTTGAGCCGGCCGGCGGGGGCCACGCGCAAGTCGCGATGACCACGCGCAGCAGCCGCCCGCGGCACCACACCCGCGCGCTGCGCGGCGCCGCCAGCAACAAGAGAGGCGATGCGCAAGTCGATCACAAGTGCGGCGGCCTGATGGCGCGAGCGCCGTCATCAGGCCGCGCCCATCTGCTTGCGAAAGCGCGGCAGCGGCTGGCCGTTTTCGCCCTCCTCCCAGACCAGGCGTAAGGAGTCGCCGAAGCCGAGCTCGCCCGGCTTGACGTTGATCACGTTGGTGACCAGGCGCACGCCCGGCAGGTCGGGAAATTCGACCAGCGCCGCGTTGTAGGGCAGGCTGTCGGCCACCGAGTCGTGCGCAGCCGTATGGATCCAGGTGAACGAGAACACCGTCGCATCCGTGGGGGCTGCGGGCCATTGACGGTTCAGCGACTGGCAGCGCGGGCACACCGGCAGCGGCGGATGGACGTGGTGGCCACAGTCGGCGCACTGCTGGAAGGTGAGCCGGTGCTGGCGGCAGTTGTCCCAGAACGGCGCGTTGGTTTCGTCGATCTTCGGGCCAGGCACGGTCACCGGCAGGTAGGGCATGTCAGGCTCCGAGAATGGCGGCGGAGGACGGGCTGATCATCGAGCCGCCGGTGACAAGGCAGGTCTGCGCACCGGCAACCTGGCTGCTCGACTCGCCGCGCAGCTGGCGCACGCCTTCGACAACATGGTTCAGGCCGTGCACGTAGGCCTCGGAGAGGCTGCCGCCATGGGTGTTGACCGGGTTGCTGCCGTGCGGCCACGCGATGTTGCCCGCGGCCACGTAGGCCGGCCCCTCGCCGCGCCCGCAAAAGCCGAAGTCCTCGAGGCTCAAGAAGACCATGGCGCTGAAGTGATCGTAGATCTGCGTCACCGAAATGTCGGCCGGGGTGACCTGAGCGGCGGCGAACACGCGTCTAGCGAGTTGGCGCTGGCCGGTGCTCGCGTACGCATCGCCCGGCATGTTGTGAGAGCCCATCGCGCCGGTGCCCCAGTCGGGTTCGCTGCCCTGCACCGCGGCGAGAATTTCGACCGGCTTCTGCGCAAGGTCGCGTGCCCGTTCACGCGTGGTGACGATGAGCGCGCAGGCGCCGTCGGTTTCCAGGCAGCAGTCGTAGACGCGAAACGGATCGACGATCCATTTCGACGCCAGGTACTTGTCCATGGTCAGCGGCCGGCCGTAGGTCACCGCACGCGGGTTGCGCTGCGCGTTGTCACGAAAGGCCAGCGGGATGCATGCCAGCTGCTCGTCGGAAAAGCCGTACAAATGACGGTAGCGCTGGACCGCCAGCGCCAAGCCCTGCGCGGCAGAAAACAGGCCGTAGGGGCCGACCATGTCGGCGTGCATGCGCTGTGGATAGAATTTTCCGTAGCGCCGGCTCTGGCCCTGGCACAGGCTGCGGAACACCGCGACGTGCCTGGCCTGCCCGGTTTCGACCGCGCTGGCCGCCAGCGCCAGTGCTCCGCAGGGCCCGCCGCCGCGCCCGCCCCACACCGAGCCTGCGAATTTCAGGTCGGCAATGCCGAGCGCCAGCGCCAGCAGGGATGCGTCGATGGTGGTGTCTGCGAAACACGCGAAGCCGTCGATCTGGTCGACCGTCAAGCCGGATTTTTCCGCGGCGGCGCGCACCGCCTCGCAGGCGAGCTGGAACTCGTTGCGATCGGTCATGCCGCCCCAGCGGCGATACTCGGTTTCCGCGATGCCCGCGATGCACGCCCGGTTCGCAGCAGCGTTGGATGCCATGCTATTCGGCCGCTATGCCGGTGCTGCGCGCGTACTCGGCCCACTTCTTCGCTTCGGCGCTGACAAAGCTGGAGAATTCGGCCGGCGAGAGCGTGCCGGGCGCGAGCCCCTGGGCCAGCAGCCAGGCCTCGATTTCCTTGTTGGCCAGCGCCTTGATGGTGGCCGCGTGCACGCGGTTGATGATGTCCGGCGG
>JAYVWK010000021.1:0-5443 GCA_043786185.1 Burkholderiales bacterium | reverse complement strand
CTGTGACCGCGTCGCGGTGCTCGATGGCGGCCGCCTGATCGCCGACGGCCTGCCTGCGGAGGTGCGCGTCAAGCCCGAGGTGCTTGCCGCCTATCTGGGCGCGGCGCAGGTGGAAAGCCGCAGCCGCGTCGCGCTTGCGGGCGAGCCACTGCTGCAGGTGAAAGGTCTCTCGGCCGGGTACGGCTCGCTGCCGGTACTCGAAGACATCGCGCTCAGGGTGCGCCCGGGCGAGGTGGTGGCCCTGATCGGCGCCAATGGCGCCGGCAAATCGACTCTGATGAAGGCGCTGGCCGGGCTGTTGCCACACCAGGGACAGGCGCTCTGGATGGGCGGCGAACTGGCCGCCACGCCAGCCCACGCGCGCGTGCGCGCCGGGCTGGCACTGGTGCCGGAAGGACGCCAGGTGTTTCCTGAACTCAGCGTTGCCGACAACCTGGCCCTGGGTGGCTACACGCGCAGCGGCGCGGAGCGCGACAGCACGGCGGCTGCCATGCAGGACATGTTCCCGCGCCTGAAGGAGCGCCATGCACAGCGCGCCGGCACCCTGTCCGGCGGCGAGCAGCAAATGCTGGCTCTGGCGCGCGCGCTGATGTCGCACCCAAGGCTTTTGCTGCTCGACGAACCCTCGCTGGGCCTGGCGCCCAGGCTGGTAGCCGAGGTGTACGGTACTCTGCAGGATCTGGCTGCGCAGGGCGGCACTCTGCTGCTGGTCGACCAGTTCGCGCAATCCGCCTTGACCGTGGCCGACCATGCCTACGTGTTCGCCGGCGGCCGCGTCAGCCTTGAAGGCGATGCCAAGACCCTGCTGGCAACGCCTGCGATCGTGGCTGAGTATCTGGGCGAAGCCTGAGCCTGGGCGAAGCCTGGGCCGCGGGCATAAGCTGGACCGCGTTGCGCAAGGCCGCGGCGTGGCATTCCACTAAAATCGCGTCCTCACGCACAGTGGCGCAGCAGCATACCGATGAAACCGTTACCCGTGACCGTCGTCGCCACTGCGATCCTGCTCGGCATGCTTGGCGCAACGCCCGCGTGGGCGCAAGCGCGCAACGCGACCGCGGATGCCGGCGACGAGCGCCTGCGCCGGGTGCTGGCCGCCGTGGCGGCCCAACCCCTGGTGGCGGCCCCTTTCATCGAGCGCCGCATATCGGCCCTGGCGGCCAACCCGCTGGAGTCGCGCGGCACCCTCACCTTCAACCCTGCGGGCCTGATCGAAAAGCAGACCACCAGCCCGCTGCGCGAGCGCGTCACCATCAGTACCGATAGCGTGACCATCGATGGCGCTGACGGCAAGCCGCCCACCATCATCAGGCAGGAGGCGCAAGGGGCGCTCACCGGCTATGGCCTGGGACTGCGCGCCCTCTTGTCGGGCAATGAAAAACTGCTGCTGCAGGTGTTCGATACCCGCATGACCGGGACCTTCGAGAACTGGAAGGTCCAGTTGCTGCCCAAAGACCCGGCGCTCAAGCGCGCTATTCGACACATCATGGTCAGCGGCAACGGCGCGCGCCTGCGCCTGATCGAAACCAGCGAAACCGGCGGCGACACTCTCGAGATGACGATCATCCCGCGATGAAGGCCTGGGCCTGGTGGTTATGGCTTGCAGTGGTGGCGGCTTCGCTCGTCCAGGTCAACCGCAGCACGGTGGTGACCGACGTCTCGTCGTTTCTGCCAGGCCCGGCCGACGCCACGCAGCGCCTGATGATCGACCAGTTGCGCGACGGCCTGTCGACCCGCATCCTGGTGATCGGGCTCGAGCTTAAGCGTGCGTCAACCAGGGGAACGCCAAGCCCGGCGCAAACCGCGGCGCTGGTGGCAGCCAGCCGCGCCTTGCGCGAAAAACTGGCGGCCGACTCCAGGTTCGCCTGGGTCAGCAACGGCGATCTCGAAGTTCTCTCGACCGAGCGCGAGCGGCTGTTCGCCGCCCGCTATTTGCTCAGCCCCGGTGTCAATGCGGCGCTCTTCACGCAGCCCGGATTGAACCAGGCCTTCGTGCGACTCGAACAAGCCCTGGTATCGGCGCGCGGCGCCCTGATCCGGCCGCTCGCCGCCGCCGACCCCACGCTTGCCTCCGTGCAGCTGCTGGAGCGCGCCTCGCGCCAGGTCGCCCCGTCGTCCGGCGCCGGGGTCTGGCTGGGTGCCGGTGGCAGCGCCGCCCTGCTGCTGATGGAAACACGCGCCCGCGGCAACGACATCGCCGCATTGCGCGCCACCATCGAGGCGGCGCGCAGCAGCGCCGAAGAGGTGCTCAAGCAATGGCCGGCGGGCGAGGTGAAGCCCGCGGTCGAGTTGGCCGGCGCCGCTTACTTCAACGTCAAGTCGCACGAGGCGATCGGCCAGGACGCCGAGCAACTGGCGCTTTTGGCCATGGCCCTGGTGGCCGCGCTGCTGCTCTGGGCCTTGCGCAGCCCACGCTTCCTGGCGCTGGCGGTGCTGCCGGTGGCAAGCGGCGCCCTGGCCGGATTTGCGGCGGTGGGCTTAAGCAACAACACCATTCACGGCATCACCCTGGCATTCGGTGTGACCCTGATCGGCGAAGCCGTCGACTATGCGATCTATACCTGCGTGCAGTCAGACGAACGCGGCGGGCACAGCAGACTCTTCTGGCGCCAGGTTTACCTGGCGGTGCTGACTTCACTGATCGGCTTCGCCGCCATGGTTTTTTCCGGCTTTGCCGGCCTGCAGCAACTGGGCCTGTTTTCAATCGTCGGCCTGCTGGTGGCGGCGCTGTGCACCCGCTGGCTGCTGCCGCCACTGCTGCCGCGCATTCTGCTTGCCAGCGGCGGCGACCGCTTTGCCTGGCTGCCCGCCCTGTGCAGGTGCCTGCGTGCCTTGCGCTGGCCGCTGTTGCTGGTCTCACTGGGCGCCTGCGCGCTGCTGGCCGAGCGCCATGCCGGCATGTGGCAAGACAGCCTCGATTCCCTCTCGTCGAGCTCACCGGCGGAGGATGCGCGCGACCTGCGCTACCGGGCGGAAGTCGGCGTGCCGGATCTGCGCACCATGATCACCGTGCGCGGCGCCAACCTGGAACAAGCCCTGCAACGCAGCGAAGCCGTGACCCGTGTGCTCGATACACTGGTGCTGGCAAAAACCCTGGCCGGCTACGACAGCCCGTCCGACCTCCTGCCCAGCCACGCACTGCAGCGCAGCCGTCAAGCGCTGCTGCCGGCGGGCGAGGTGTTGCGCGAGCGGGTCGGCGTGGCCGCTGCCGGTACCAATCTCAAGGCCCAGGCCTTCGAACCCTTCTTGGCGCAAGTCGCGGCCAGCCGCGCCCTGCCACCATTGAATCCCGACTACTACGCCGGCAGCGCCCTCGGTGCCTGGCTGGACGCGCAGATCGCGCGCTCCGCCGACGGCGTGACCGTGCTGATCCTGCTGCGGGGAACAACATCGCTGGCGGCAGTCAGGCAGCAACTCGAACGGGCGCAACTGGCCGGCGTCGGCATGATCGATCTGAAGGGCGATGTCGAAGCACTGGTCGCGCAATACCGCCAACGGGCGATGACCGCGTCGCTGATCGGCACGGCAATGATTTTCCTGGTGCTGTTCCTGCAGCTGCGGCGCGCGCGCGCGGTGCTGTCGATGATCGCCACCATCGTCTCGACCATCGTCATCACCAGTGCGCTACTGCTGCTGGCGAAAAGCCAGCTCACGGTATTCAACCTGGTGTCGTTGCTCCTGGTAGTGGGCGTGGCCTCCAATTACACCCTGTTCTTCTCGACGCTCTCCGCCGAGCCGCAGGCGCGCCAGCGCGCCAGCGTCTCGGTGCTGCTGGCAGCCGCCTCCACCTTCATCGCTTTCTCCACCCTGGCGTTTTCCGCCACGCCGGTGCTGGCGACCATCGGGCTGACGGTGTCGACCGGTGCTGCGATCGGCCTCTTCACCAGCATGGTGTTTGCGGCCGACAGTTAGGGAAGGCAGAGGGCGCCGCTTTACGACGCCCTCGACGCTGTGTTAGCACGCACCGCAGGACGTGAAGATGCAAGCCACGCCCTTGCGCTCCGGCGAGCGCCCGAGTTTGCCAATAGAATCGGTGACTTTCTGGCGTTTTGGTCAAGCCCCCATGCCCTCAATTTCGCGTCACGTCATTTGGCCGGCCCTAGCCTTTCTCTGTGCCGCCGCGCAGGCACAACCCTATCCGCACAAGGCCATCGAGATCGTGGTTCCGGTGGCGGCCGGCGGCGGTACCGACACCCTGGCACGCACGCTCGGCGCCCGAGTGCAGGAGGCCATGAAGCAGCCGCTGGTGGTGGCCAACAAGACCGGTGCCGGCGGCAACATCGGCACGATGGCGGTGGTGCGTGCGCAGCCCGACGGCTACACCCTGTTGTTCACGCCCGGCACCATCGCCACCAATGTCGCATCCTATCGCCAATTGCCTTACGACCTGTTGAAAGACCTGCAGCCGGTGACACTCGCCTTGCAGACAAGCGTGGTGCTGGTGGTCCATCCCGCGCTCAAGACCGGTTCAGTGAAAGAGTTTGTCCAGTTGGCGCAGGCAAAACCGGGCGAGCTCAACTTCGGCACCGCCGGCAACGGCAGCCCGCAGCACCTGCAAGCCGAGTTCTTCGCACAAACCGCCGGCTTCAAGGCCACCCCGGTGCATTACAAGGGCCAAAGCCAGGCCATGACCGATCTGGTGGGCGGGCAAGTGCAGTTCATGTTCAGCCCCTTGCAAAACGCCCTGCCGTTCATCCAGCAGGGGCGCGTGAAGGTATTGGCGGTGGCGTCGGCCGCGCGCCATCGTGCGCTGCCCGATGCGCCGTCCTTGGCCGAGGCTGGCTACAAGGATATCGAGATGACCAATTGGTTCGCCATCTTCGCGCCGGCCGGCACCCCTGCGGCGGTGATCCGGCGCCTCAACAGCGAATTCATCAAGGCCGCCGTCGCCTTGAAGGCGCAGCTTGAAGCACAGGGTTTCGATTCACTCACCTCCACGCCAGAGGCCGCGCAGGACTTCATGCGCAGCGAACTGGTGCGTTGGGCGCGGGTGGCGGCCTACGCGGGCGTCAAGGCGGAGTAGCCGCATGCGCCTGCGGGCTGACCATAGCCGGTGCCTGCTGCGGGCACTCACAGCCATTCTGCTGGCTTGCAGCGCATCTTCGGCCGCGGCGTCCGACGCGACCCCGCTGGGCCTGTGGACCACCATCGACGATCGCAGCGGAAAGGTGCGCTCCGAGGTGCGCATCTACGAGCGCGAGGGCGCACTGCACGGTCGCATCGAGAAAATCATTCTTCCCGGCAAGCACAATCGCTGCGTGGCCTGCACCGATGAGCGGCGCGACCAGCCGGCACTGGGGCTTGTGATCATCCGCAACATGAAGCGCGACGGCGACGCCTGGACCAGCGGCGATGTGCTGGACCCGGAAAACGGCAAGGTCTATGCCGCGACCCTGCGACTGGCGGATGAGGGCCGGGTCCTCAAGTTGCGCGGTTTTGTCGGCGT
>JAYVWK010000020.1:0-2596 GCA_043786185.1 Burkholderiales bacterium | reverse complement strand
GCACCTCGTTGTTGGCGAACAGGCGGTCGCGCTCGGTCTCCCAGGTGTTGAGCACCTTGCCGCGCAGCGGCAGGATCGCCTGGAAGCCCTTGTCGCGGCCCATCTTGGCGCTGCCGCCGGCCGAATCGCCTTCGACCAAAAAAACCTCGGTGCGCGCAACGTCGCTGGATTCGCAATCGGTCAGCTTGCCGGGCAGCACCGCGACACCCGAGCCTTTGCGCTTTTCAACTTTCTGGCCTGCACGCATGCGCACCTGCGCCTGCTTGACCACCAGGTCGGCCAGTTTCTTGCCCTGATCGACATGGCTGTTGAGCCAGAATTCGAGCGGGGGCCGGGTCTGCTGCGCCACCAGGCGCACCGCGTCACGACTGTTTAAGCGCTCCTTGATCTGCCCCTGGAACTGCGGGTCGAGCACCTTGGCCGACAGCACGAAAGAGGCGCGCGCGAACACGTCTTCGGGCAGCAACTTCACGCCCTTGGGCAGAAGGGAATGCAGCTCGATGAAGGTCTTGACCGCACCGAACAGGCCTTCGCGCAGGCCCGATTCATGGGTACCGCCGGCGGAGGTCGGGATCAGGTTGACATAGGACTCGCGTGCCGTCGCGCCGTCTTCGGTCCATGCCACCACCCATTGCGCGCCCTCGCCTTCGGCAAAGGCGTCATCGGCGGCGCCGACATACTTCTCACCCTCGAAATACGGAATCACCGGCTCCGCACCCGACAAGGCCTCCTGCAGGTAGCCGCGCAAACCGCCCCGATACAACCAGGTCTCAACCTCGCCGGTTTTCTCGATAGTGAGTGTGACGGCAACGCCGCTCAGGAGCACCGCCTTGGAACGCAGGAGCCGGCGCAATTCCTCCAGCGGCACCACGCCCGAATCAAAATATTTCGGGTCGGGCCAGGCGCGCACCAGGGTGCCGTGGCGCTCCGATTTGCCGACCCGCTTCAAGGGCTCGGCTACCTGGCCACCGGCAGTAAACACGATGCGATGCTCAGCCCCTTCGCGCCACACCACCACCTCAAGCCGGGTCGACAAGGCGTTGGTCACCGACACGCCCACACCATGCAGGCCGCCGGAAAACGTATAGGCGCCGCCGCCCTTCTTGTCGAACTTGCCACCCGCATGCAGGCGCGTGAAGACAATTTCGATGACCGGCATCTTTTCCTCGGGATGCATGCCCACCGGAATGCCGCGCCCATCGTCGGTGACAGATACCGAACCGTCGGCATGCAACACCACCTGCATGCCTTTCGCATGGCCGGCCAGCGCCTCGTCCGAGGCATTGTCCAGCACCTCCTGGATGATGTGCAGCGGACTCTCGGTACGGGTGTACATGCCGGGTCGCTCGCGCACCGGCTCCAAGCCCTTCAAGACGCGGATCGAGGATTCGTTATAGATGTTTTTTGCCATTGTCAATATGCGGGACTGCGAAATTTGAGTCCGAGTTATCCACAGAACATGTGGAAAAAGCCGGTTCGAAAACCGAAAAAGCCAAGCCGGTCAACGCTCTTGCTGGGGTGCTGAAAAATCAGGCGGACCTTCGCGGCTAGCCGCAAAAAATCATGTTCGCGAGATCGAACACCATGTTGGGCCGCAACCAGGCGGCGAAGGTGAGAGCGAACAACCCGCCCGCGACGATCACCAGCGCGTAGCGCCAGGCATGCGTGGCCGGCAGCCAGCGCAAGGGTTCATCTGGCACGGTGGCTTGCAACATCGATTCGTTGGGCATGGCTTGGGGAAGTTGAGAGAGGTCAGCGCCGACCGCAAGCGCGCTGCCCCCTGCGTCAAATTATACGCGGCCGCCTAAAGCGGGCAAACTCATGCCCGCGCTTTTTCGAGCAGGTCCCAGCGCTCCAATGCGACTAAAAGTTCGCGTTCGATCGCTTCGATGCGCGCGCTGGCGGGCGCCACTTCGTGCGGCGCCTTGACGTAAATATCCGGATCGGCCAGGCGCGCATTGAGCGCTGACTGCTCCGCTTCCAGCGCGCCGATCTGCTTGGGCAAGGCTTCAAGCTCGCGCGCATCCTTGAACGAAAGCTTGGGTCGCCGCACCTGTGCAGCGGGCGCGGCAGGCTTGGCGTTCGCCGGTGTCGCGGCCAACCCCGCGTCTTGGCTCAGCGCCTGCGCGCGGCGCGCAAGCACGGCCTGCCATTCGCTATAACCACCGGGATTCGCGGTCCAGCGGCCATCGCCTTCGAATGCCAGCACTTCGGTGACCACATTGTCGAGGAACGCGCGGTCGTGGCTCACCAGAATCACGGTACCGGAATAGTCTTGCAGCATCGTTTCGAGCAATTCCAGCGTGTCGATGTCGAGATCATTGGTGGGCTCATCGAGCACCAGCAGGTTGGCCGGGCGCGCGAACAGGCGTGCCAGCAAGAGGCGATTGCGCTCGCCGCCCGACAAGGCCCCCACCTTGGCCTGCGCGCGCTCCGGCGGAAACAGGAAGTCGGCCAGGTAGGTCATCACATGCTTGCGCGCCACGCCGTCCGGCCCGCCGGTATCCACCCATTCGGAACCCGGGCTGATGGTATCGATGAGCGTCGCGTTGTCATCGAGCACGGCGCGAAACTGGTCGAAATAGGCGATCTCCAA
>JAYVWK010000019.1:0-2553 GCA_043786185.1 Burkholderiales bacterium | reverse complement strand
GGCCTGGGAGGATCGGCCAACACCTTCGAGCCGCAGGCGATGGCGCTCTCGGGCAGCTATCGGGTGATCCGGCCCGATCTGCCGGGGGCGGCCCGTTCGGCCGGTGATGCCGCTGCATCGTTCGAGGTCCTTGCTGACGAATTGGCCGAGCGCGTGCGCGCCATCGCTACGCGTGCCCACTGGGTCGGCCACTCGCTGGGCAGCGTGCTGTGCCAACGGATTGCCGCGAAACACCCAGGGTTAGTGGCGTCGCTGGCGCTCGTCGGGCCGTTCTGGGAAGCGCCGCCTGTGGCGCAGAACGCCCTTCGCCAACGGGCACAACGGGTACGCGCAGAAGGCATGGCCGCCATCACCGACTCGTACCTGGGCGCGGCGCTGGCTGCGCAAACCGCCATCGCGCAGCCGGCCGCAAGGGCGTATCTGCGGGAATCGCTTCAGCGCACACCCGCCGAGGTCTACGCGGCCTACTGCGAACTACTGGCTGCGCACAAGGCCTACGACCTTGCGGCGCTGCCCATGCGCAGCTTGCTGGTCACCGGCGACGAAGACAGCGTTGCCCCTGTGGCTCTGGTCGAACGCATGAAGGCCGCGCTGCCATGCGCCGCGATGCGGGTGCTGCCGGCATGCGGGCATTGGGCCCCCCTGGAAGCGCCCCACGAATTGACCGCGGTTCTGCGAGAACACTTCGAGCGCGACTGAAGCCATCATGGCGATCGGGCATCGATCGATTGAGTGACTTGCAAAGGTGGCGCTGGAAGTGTTGCTCAAGAAGCCAGACTGCGAAACTGCTGGGCTGCGGACGTGGCGGCGCGTTCCAGGCAAACCGTCTGCCCTTTGCGAATCATTTGCATGGTTTCTACGCCCATGATGATTGCTCGCGTGCAACGAAGGCTTTTGAAGGCCAGCATCGGCCGGGTGATTTGTATTTGTTTAGTAGCGCGGTGGTCCTGCCCAACGGTGTTGTTCATGTACCTGCTTTGCCGCAGCAAGATCCGGGTGCCTGCGTCGGCAAGGGCGCTGGGGATGGTGGCCGTGCTCGCACCTCTCTCGTCGATGGTGACGGGCAAATCGTGCCGATCGATAGCACGCTCGAAGGAGCATCGGGCTGCCGCCAGATCTTGCTTGGCGGTCAGCAGAAACCCAACCGTTTGGCCATCACGATCGACGGTGCGGTACAGATACTTCCAGGCGCCTCGGACTTCAACGTACGTTTCACCCGCGCACCAACTGCCGCCCAATGGGCGCTTGCGGTGGCGAAAAGCGGCGGCCAGCATCGGCAAGATCTTGACAGTCAAACGGTTGATGGTGGTGATCAACAAACACTCCGCGTCCGGCCATCGTTTCCTAGATGTGGCGCGGGCTCAACGGGTAGGCTGCGTACCGGAGCACGCACACCAGCATCACCTCCGGCGGGTAGCGCAGCCGCTTGGGTGTTTCACGCACGCGTCGCTTATGGACTTGCCGGTAGTTTCAGACAGGCCAACATTCTGAGAGTCGGCTGAATGCGACAGAGCCCTTCTTTCCTCCTCAACTTTGGCGACACATGAAATCAATCCCGCTTCCGCCCACATCCCACCAACCCGCGCCCTACACCGGCCCCTCGCTCGACACCGTGCTCGCGCAGCGGATGCAATACCTCAATCCGGGCCTGTTCCTCTACTACAAGCAGCCCATCATGATCGTGGAGGGCAGCATGCAGTATGTCTGGGACTCCACCGGCAAACGTTACCTGGACGGCCTCGGCGGTATCGTGACGGTGAGCGTCGGCCACTGCCACCCGCACGTGCTCAAGGCGATGAACGAGCAGAACCAGGTGCTCCAGCACTCCACCACCATCTACCTCAACCCCAACATCGGCGCATTCGCGGAGAAGCTCGCGGCGAAAATGCCCGGCGACCTGAAAGTTTGCTACTTCGTCAACTCTGGCTCCGAGGCCAACGATCTTGCGCTGCTCATGGCGCGGCTCTCTACTGGCAACTATGACGTGATCGCGCTGCGCAACGCCTACCACGGCGGCAATGCGGCAGGCATGGGTGTCACCGCGCACAGCAACTGGAAGTTCAACACCCCGCACTCTTTCGGCGTCCACCACTCCGTCGCGCCCTACCCGTATCGCGGGCATTTCGGCTACGACGACCCGGACGCCGGCCGCAAGTACGCCGAGGATGTCAAGCAGGTCATCGACTACACGACGCCAGGCAAGGTTGCCGCTTTCATCGCCGAGTCCATCCAGGGCGTCGGCGGATTCGTCGAGTTTCCATCGGGCTACCTCGAACACGCCTACGAGCATGTGCGCGCCGCCGGCGGCGTGTGCATCGCCGACGAGGTGCAGACTGGCTTCGGCCGCACCGGCACGCACTACTGGGGCTTCGAGACGCAGGGAGTCATCCCCGACATCGTCACACTGGCCAAGGGTATCGGCAACGGCGCGCCGCTCGCGGCCGTGGTCACCACGCCGAAGATCGCAGCGGTCATGGCGCAGAAAGTCCACTTCAACACCTTCGGCGGCAACCCGGTCGTCTCCGCCATCGGCAAAGCCGTCCTCGAGGTCAT
>JAYVWK010000018.1:0-3603 GCA_043786185.1 Burkholderiales bacterium | reverse complement strand
CGTGGTACCCGCCGGCAGCACCAGGCAGGCCTTGGCCTTCATCGCGCGGTACTGCGCATACATGGCGCCGCCCAGGATGGCCACCGTTTTTCCGAGCAGCGCTTGTGCTTCCGCGGATTCGCCGGCGGCGACCACCGTGCCCGCGCCTTCATTGCCGACCGGCATCGATTCATCCAGCCGACCGGCCATTGCCTTCATCAATGCGGCGGGAATGTCGGCAGTCACCACCGGCAGCTCCGGCGTGCCGCCGGCACGCGCGCTACCCATGTCGGCGGCGCCGAACAGGAGGCCCAGGTCGGAAGGGTTGATCGGCGTGGCCTCGACGCGGACCAGGACCTCGTCAGCTTTGGGTGCGGGAACAGCGACACTGGCAAGGCTCAGTTCAAGCTGGCCGCTGGCCTTGACCAATGAGCGCAGTTGCAGTGCGGTGGCGGGGATTGCTGGTGCCATGGTGCGAGTCTCCTGTGGTTGTGGCACCAGTATATGAGCTTGCCGCCGCAGACGGTTTGTCATGCAATTGGAGCATGCCCGCGTCATGTGGCCGCAGGCGGGCGGTGCCGACCGGGCAAGCGGGTAACATGGCTGGAACCGCCTGATTGCGGCTATGCGACATGAAAGGATTGCAATGAGCGAGATCGAACAACGTATCAAGGCGATGGGCTTCGAACTGCCCGCACCCTTCAAATTTCCCAGCGCCAACCGCACCGGATGCGTGCTGGTGGGCTCGATCCTGTTTGTCTCCGGGCATGGCCGCGACTTGCCCTCGCTGCCCGGGGTCAGGCATGCGGGTAAGGTGCCGGCGCAGGTTTCGGTGGAGGAAGGCTATGCCACGGCGCGCGCGGTGGCGCTCAGCATGTTCGCCTCGCTCAAGCAGGAACTGGGCGACCTCGATCGCATCAAGCGCCTGGTGCGGCTATTCGGCATGGTCAATGCCTCGCCGGGCTTCGGCCTGATGCCGAACGTGATCGACGGCGCTTCCGACTTTTTCTACGAGGTGCTGGGGCCGGTCAACGGCAAGCACGCGCGCACCGCGATCGGCGTGGCTGAATTGCCGCACGGCATCGCGGTGGAGATCAACGGCGAATTCGAGGTGCGTTGATGCCGTTTCGCACGACATGCGTGCCCGTGCCGGCGGCCGATGGGTGCGGCCAGTGAGCGCCACACGGCGCGGGATGACCGCACCCGAGAAAATCATTGCACGCACTTGCGGCTTGGAGTACGTACAGGCTGGCGACATTGTGTTTCCGAACCCGGACATGGTGATGATCCACGACAACATGGTGCCGAGCGTCAAGCGGGTTCTCGACGAACTGGGTATCGATCGCCTGGCGCAACCCGAAAAAGTGGTGATAGTGACCGACCACGAGGTGCTGTACGGCAGCGCGCGTGCGGCGCAGTACGGCTCGATCAACCGCGGTGCGGCCAAACGCTGGCAGGTCGGGCGCTTCTTCGATGTCGGCCGCGGCGGCCACGGCCATGTGTTTCCGCTGGAAATGGGCATGGTGCTGCCCGGCATGTTCTATTTTGACAACGATCGCCACTGCACCAACGCCGGCGCGATCGGTGCGGTGGGTTTTCGCATGGGGCTGGAAATCGCGCGTGTGCTGGCTACCGGGACCAACTGGATCATGGTGCCCAGGACGCTCAAGCTGACGCTCTCCGGCAATCTCGCCGCGGGCGTGTATGCGCGCGATCTCGGTGCCCACATCGGGTCGCTGGTGAGCAAGCGGGAGCTGCCGTTCGATCTGGACTACCGCATTCTTGAATTCGCCGGCGCGCTCGATCAGTTCAATCTGGCCGCCCGTGTGGGGCTGTGCAGCGCGCCGACCGAGTTGGGCGTGTACGGCGTGTTCTTTCCGCCATCGGAGGAAATTTTGGCGCAGGCGCGCAGTGTCGCGCAGCAGGCGTTCGCGCCGGTGTACTCCGATCCCGATGCCGCCTACGAGATGGTGGCCGAGATCGATGTCGCCAACCTGGAACCCCAGGTGTCGCTGCCGGGCGGGGTGCAGAACGCGGTGCCGGTATCGCAGGTGGAAGGCCAAGCGGTCGACCATGCGTTCATCGGATCTTGCGCATCGGGCATGTATGAAGACATCGCCACCGCCGTGCAATTCCTGGCCGGGCGCCGCATCGCCGACGGCGTGCGTCTGTTCGTGGTGCCGGGGTCGGAAGCGACCACGCGCAAGCTGGCCGCCGACGGCCTGATGCAGGTTTTGCTGGATGCCGGCGCGGTGTTGCTGCCGGCCGGATGCGGGCCGTGCAACGACGCGGTGGTGGGGCCGATCGATTCCGGTGAAGTGTCGATTTCGACCGCAACCAACAATCCCGCGGGGCGCTTTGGCGCGCGCGACGCTCGCCTGTACCTGGGCAGCCCGGCGACCGTCGCCGCCTCGGCCGTCGCCGGACGTATCGTCGACCCGCGCACCGCCGCCCGCGCCCCTGCATGACGGCCGCCTGCGGCGCCCGCTGTTTTTCCATATCGACCTTGAAGGAGGCTGCAACGTGTTCCTGACCCCATGGCCGCGGCTGGCGGCATTGCTTGCCCTATCCGTCCTGGCGCTTGCACCGGCCGCGCAGGCCCAGGCGCAGAAATACCCCGACCGTCCAGTCCGCATCATCGTGCCGTTCCCGGCCGGCGACGGCATCGACCTGCAGGCGCGGCTGATCGGCCAGCAACTGGCTGAACGGCTTGGCCAACAGGTGCTGGTGGACAACCGCCCCGGCGCCGGCACCCTGATCGGCACCGAGGCTGCGGTCAAGGCGCCGGCCGACGGCTACACCATACTGCTCATCACCACCACCTTCGCCATCAATCCCAGCCTGCACCCCAAGGTGCCCTACGACCCGCAGAAGGACTTCACGGCACTGATCCAGACCACCGCGATTCCGCTCATTGTCGTTGCCAGCAACCAGTTCGCCCCCAACAACCTGCCCGAGATGCTGGCGTTGGCGAAGCAGAAGCCGGGTCAGTTGTCGATGGGCAATTCCGGCATTGGCACCTCCGCCCACATCGCGATGGAATTGCTGCGCATGTCAGCGGGTATCCAGTATGTGCACGTGCCTTACAAGGGAATACCGCCGGCGATGATCGACCTGATGAGTGGCCAGCTCAACATGCTCTCGACTTCGCCCGCGCAGGTGATGGGATCGATCCGTGAAGGCAGGATCAAGGCGCTCGGCGTCACCGGCGCGAAGCGCATGGCGCAGTTGCCCAATGTGGGCACCGTGCTGGAGGCCGGCATGCCTGGCGCCGAAGCCTATGCCTGGATCGGCCTGGTGATGGCCGCCGCGACGCCGCGCGACATCGTTACGCGCCTGAATCGCGAGATCGGCGCCATCCTGACCGGAGCGGATCTCAAGGCGCGCTTCAACAACGACGGCGCCGAGGTGATCGGCGGCACGCCGGAGGCCTTCGGCACGCACATCGCCAACGAATTGCAGAAGTGGGCCAAGGTCATCAAGGACGCGGGAATCAAGCTGCAATGAGCATCCTGCAAGCAGCGACTTTCTCCTGGGTGCGGCGCGGCCGCTGCTACCGCCTGGGGCACGACGTGCCGCACATGGGCGGTGTCGTGCCGATGCGCATCGTCTCGGAAATGCGCT
>JAYVWK010000017.1:0-12419 GCA_043786185.1 Burkholderiales bacterium | reverse complement strand
ACGATGAAGTCCGCTAGTTGCGGCACACCCAGCGGCGCCGGGTTCTGCTTCTTCAGCGCCTCGATCGCCTTCAGTGCAATGCCGTTCTTCGGCCCTTCCTTCGCCGGCAGATCGAACAGGATCGCCTGGACCCTGGCGTTGACCAGATGCGCGGCGATCTGCGCGCCCATCACGCCGGCGCCCAGCACCGCGACTTTGCTAACAATGAAATTCGCCATGGTTTTTCCTATCGTATTTTCGAACCTGGAAACGTCGGGCTTCGCCCGCGATTCCAGGTCAAATCAGGCCGCTCAAAAGTAGGGGTTTACTTTTGAGCGTTCAAAAATGGGCTGCTTCGAGCGAGAGCAACACTTTCGAACCGCTCTTGATGCGCGTGGCCAACATCTCGGTTTCGGGTAGCAGGCGGGTGAAGTAAAAGCGCGCGGTCGCGATCTTGGCCTTGTAGAACGGATCGGACTCCGCCTTGGGCAATGCCACCGCCGCCATGCGCGCCCAGAAGTACGCATACACCAGGTGCCCGGCCAGACGCAGATAGTCTACTGCGGCGGCACCGACTTCATCCGGGTTCTTGAAACCCTGCATGCCGACCCACATCGACACCTCGGCCAAGCGTTCGCCAATCGCCGCCAAGGGCTCGATGAATTCCTTCATTGCCGGGTTGGCTTCGTGCTCTTCGGCCAGGGCTTCGACCATGGCGCCGAACTTCTTCATTTTCTTGCCGCCGTCGCCCAGAACCTTGCGGCCGAGGAAATCCAGCGACTGGATGCCGTTGGTGCCCTCGTAGATCTGGTTGATGCGCGCATCGCGCACGAATTGCTCCATGCCCCATTCGGCGATGAAACCATGGCCGCCGAACACCTGCAGAGCGAGGTTGGTGCATTCGCTGCCGGCATCGGTGATGAAGGCCTTGATGATCGGGGTCAGGAGCGCCAGCATGTCTTCGGCATCGGCGCGTTCGTCTTCGTCCTTCGAGTAGTGGGCGATGTCGGCCTGAAGCGAAATCCAGTAGGCGAAGGCGCGGCTGCCCTCCACATAGGCACGCTGGGTGAACAGCATGCGCCGCACATCCGGGTGCACGATGATCGGGTCGGCGGCTTTTTCCGGCGCTTTCGGACCCGACAGAGAGCGCATCTGCAGGCGGTCCTTGGCGTAGGCGGCCGAGCTTTGGTAGGCCACTTCCATCAGACCCAGGGACTGCATGCCCACGCCTAAGCGTGCGCCGTTCATCATCACGAACATGGCGTTCAAGCCCTTGTTCGCCTGGCCCACCAGGGTGCCGATGGCGCCATCCAGATTCATCTGGCAGGTCGAGTTGCCGTGGATGCCCATTTTGTGTTCGAGCGCACCGCAGGTGATGGCGTTGCGCGCGCCCAAGCTGCCGTCGGCGTTGATCAGGAACTTGGGCACGATGAAAAGGGATATTCCCTTGGTGCCGGCGGGCGCGTCCGGCAGGCGCGCCAGCACCAGGTGGACGATGTTTTCGGCTAAGTCGTGTTCGCCGGAAGAAATGAAAATCTTACCGCCGCTGATCCTGTAGGTGCCGTCGCTTAGCGGTTCGGCCTTGCTGCGCAAAAGGCCCAGGTCGGTACCGCAATGCGGCTCGGTTAAGCACATGGTGCCGGTCCATTCACCTGACACGAATTTGGGCAGATAGGTTTTCTTCTGTTCGTCGGTGCCATGCTTGATCAGCGCCCCATAGGCGCCGTGGGTCAGGCCCGGATACATGGCCCAGGCCTGGTTGGCCGAGTTCAACATTTCCTGGAACGCGGTCTGCACCACGTGCGGCAGGCCCTGGCCGCCATATTCCGGGTCGCACGAGAGCGCCGGCCAGCCGGCTTCGGCGAACTGCCGGAACGCATCCTTGAAGCCGGTCGGTGTCTTCACTTCATGGGTGGTCTGGTCGAGCACGCAACCTTCGCGGTCTCCCACCTGGTTCAAGGGGAACAGCACCTCGGCGCAGAATTTGCCGCCTTCCTCGACCACTTGATCGATCAGTTCACGCGTGACTTCGGCCTGCGCCGGCAGGTCTTTCAAAGTGGCGCCGACGTCGAGCAATTCATGCATCACGAACTGGATGTCGCGCAGCGGAGCGGTGTATTGAGCCATGGTGTGCCTTTTCGTGATTCAAATGGTGAATGGTTGGTAGCAGCGCTGCGCTTTTGCTTACGCTGCGATTGTTTCGGTCGTCCGGTCACCCGCGGTCCATGCTGCGAGCGGTCCCGTGGCGTAGAAGGCAGCGGTCCGGTCAAAGGCGCGGCGCGCGCGTTCGACCGCGCGGCTGTCGCGCAGCAGCCTGGCATCATGATGTAGAGCGAGCATGACGCCATAAAGTTCGAATACCAGTTGTTCGGGGTCGCATCCGGCGGCTAAGTGTCCGCAGTCGATCGCCTGGCGCGCGGCCTTGCGCATTTCGCCCTGCCAGCCGCGATTGACTTCCACCATGCGGTCGCGCACCGGGCCGGGCCGGTCATCAAACTCCACCGCGCCGGAAATGAATACGCAGCCATTCGGAATTTCGATGGTCTGTACCCGGTGCAGCCAGTTCTCGAACATCGCCTTCAGACGCGGCAGGCCGCGCGGCAGCTTGATCGCCGGGTGGAACACGGATTCCAGGAAGCGCCGCGCGTACTCGTCGATCAGCGCGATCTGCAATTCTTCGCGGCTGCCGAAATGTGCGAACACGCCGGACTTGGACATGCCCAGCGCGTCGGCCAGCATGCCGATCGAGAGGCCCTCCAAGCCATCGCGGCTGGCGATATCCAAGGCGACGTCGAGAATCGCGCTGCGGGTTTGTGAACCTTTGGATGCGTGGCTGCCGGGTTTGGTCACGAGATTCAAATTAAAACGAACGGTCGTGCTTTTTCGCAGACCTTGCCTGTCGCGGTCAAGCGATTCCCGTGATGCGATGCAACATTTTCCCGATCTGGCGGGAAAAAATACAAACAATCAATGCGTTGCGGAGTTGGCGCAAATTAGACATGCGCCTCTAATTGTTCTTTTGAGCGACGCTTACATAGCTGGGTGCGGCCGGTTTTGGCGGCTACCAGGGTCTTGCGTGGCAAGACTGGTTCAAGTAGCTGGCTGACGGCGGCGCTTGTCGGAGGTGGTGGCGCCTCACGCCAGTTGGTAGTGCGTGACGAAATCGATGATTTCGGAAGCGCCGCTGAATCGTCTGTGCTTGTCCTTGTTCATCATGCGTTCAAGCAGCGGCTGGTAGCGTTCCAGTCCTTCCGGCAACAGCGGTACCGGGCTATGCGCGTGCTGGTGCATCAGGCCCATGGCGGTATCGGCCACATAGGCGCGCTTGCCTGAGAGCATTTCATAGAACATCACGCCCAGGCTGTAGATGTCCGCCCGATGGTCGGCCGGAACGCCCAGCACCTGCTCCGGCGAGAGGTAATAGGGGGTGCCGAGGATGTCGCCGTGCTGTGTTGGCCCGTGCGCGTCGCCCACTTTCTTGGCAATGCCGAAGTCGGCAATCGCCATGCTGCCGTCAGCGCGGATCATGATGTTGTCGGGCTTCAAGTCACGGTGCACCACGCCCAGGCGGTGGACCGCGGTGATGCCACCGGCGATCTGGATCAGGGCTGCGACGGCCATGGATGGCGCGCACGGCGCACGCATGAGGCCGCGCAAGTCACCGCCGGCGAAGTATTCCATCGCCATGTAGGCGTAGCCGCTCGCGTGCCCGTGCTGGTAGACGCGTGCGACGTTCGGATGCGAAATCTGCATCAAGAGCGCGTATTCCTGGACGAAGCGTTTGGTGGTTTCGCTTTCATGCGCGTCGGTCAGGCGCACCAGCTTGAGCACGCGCGGGCGGTCCGAGGCTAAGTGCTGCGCAAGATAAACCTGTGCCATGCCGCCTTCGCCGATCTTGCGCAAGACGCGATAGCCGTCGACTGCGATTGGCGCTAAGTCGGAGGATGGGGCTGCGCTCGCCGGCGTCGCCACGGCTGGCCGCGCTGCCGCAGGTGCCGTAGGTGCCGTAGGTGCAGCAGGCGTCGCGGGCTGGCGAATCGAATTCTGCGCGTCGAGCAGGCGGGTGTTGGCGACCAAGGCACTGGCGACATCGATGTAGAACGCGCTGTCGACCGCATCGGCGCAGGCTTTTGCCTGGAGCGCGGTGATTTCGACGATGTTCAAGGGTGTCTTGCGCCCCTTGACCACGATCTGTCCTTTGCGGCCGTGGCCGAAGCGCGGCCCGGCGCCACGCTGCGTGGCGTCGCTCACGACAATGCCCCAGCCGAGCAGGCCGGCGCGCGCCTGCAGGCGCGAGGCCACATTGACGGTGTCGCCGATGATGGTGCGTTCGACTTTGCCGCCGCTGCGGCCGCCGTACAGGCTGCATACGGAAACCGGGCCGGAATGCATGCCGGTGACGGCGGCCAGCGCCGGGATCTTGCCGTGGCCCTGCTTTTCGGCGAGCCAGGGGCCGTAGCGATGCAGGGCGAGGACGCACAGGATCGCGGTCTTGGCGGCACGCTCGGCATGGTGGATGCTGCTGGTCACACCATCCTCGAACATGGCGATGAAGCCGCCCTCAATGGTCTTGACGATCCAGCCCGAACCATTGGTGACCACGTCACGCACGTTCTCGTAGAACGTGTTGAATAGTTCTAGCTGCAGTTCATCGCCCAGCGCCTCACCGATGCGGTTGAAATCGCGGATCGCGAAGAACATCACTGTGCCCTCGACCGAGCGCGACATGGCGTCGCGGGCAGGCGTGTCGATGTCCGGCAGCGGCGCGGCATACTCGGGCGCCATTGCCATGGTCGCGCTATGGTCTGTCGGCGGCAGCGCCTGTGTTTCGATCTCCAGTTGCCTGGTCCGCCGTTGGCGGGTCTGTTTGGATACCGCGCGCAGCAGGCTTTCGCGATTGAATGGCTTGACGAGATATTCCGAAACCCGCATCGCGCTGGAACGTGCGCGCAAATCCGTGTCTTCGGAGTCGGTCAGGAAAATGAACGGCGTGGCGGCGGTTTGTGCGTTGGAACGAATTCCCGCGAGCATCTCGATGCCGTTCAAGCGCGGTGTGCGCGATTCCGAAACGATCAGGTCCGGATGCGATTCGATCGCCATGCGCAGACCCTGTTCGCCGTCAACCGCTGCCATCACGTCATGGGTCTCGCTTTCAAGATGAAGAGCCAGCAGCCGGCGGATCGCCGGATCATGCTCGACCACCAGCACTCTTGCCATAGGCTTGCTTCCCCCGCGCTTCGGGGGCAACTGCTTACCGCCCGGAGCGCCTTGCCTGGTTGGTGGAACGTGGACGCAAGTGATCGCACTGCACCGGACTGACGCCCGCAGGACGCTTGCATCTTCAGCACTCTTATCGGCTGGGGCGGGCGAAACCTGATGCTGGTTTGCGAAAGGGACCGGCCAAGGTTCGCCTGCCCAGTGGCGCCGCGCCCGCCCTGCACTGCAAAGCGGAGTGCGGTTTTGAGCATCAGGCTGGCAAGACAATCCTGGCGCACCACTGCGGCCCCGGCGCGCGGCGGCTTGAACCGAGGCAGGCAAAGGCCCCACAATGGACCCCTTCACACCACGCTGTTTCAATCATGGCGCCCCTTCAAAGCCACGAACTCAGGATAGAAATCATCCCGGACGACCAGCCGGAAGACCGCTTTTCCAGCCATGTGAACAACGCACGCTACTTCGCTTTCATCAGCCGCACCTTTCACCACTGGTACGTGAAGATGGGGATTCGCGTGCCCAATGCGCTCTACAGCGCGACGATGGCGCACATTTCCTATGATTTCGTGAGCCAGGTTTTTTATCCCGGCACCGTGCTGTGCCGCATCAGCGTTGCCAAGGTCGGCCGCACCAGCATGGAGCATGCGGTCGAGATGTGGGATGTCACGGGCGAACCGCGCCTGGCCGGGCGCGGTCGGGTGGTGCATGTGTGGATCGAGCGTGCGCTGGCCAGGGCGCTGCCGTGGCCCCCGGAGTTGCTGGCCAAATGCTGGGATGGCCAGGCGCCGGACGCGGCGCTCAAGCCCTAGCGCGCAGGCGCATGCTGAGCCCGTCGGGGTACATGGTGAAGGCCATGGTCTCGCGCGCTTCGCCACCATCCGGCGTCTCGACGCTGGCTATATCGAACTGCCCGAGCAGTACCGCCATCGCCATCTTGATCTCCAGCATGGCCAGGTAGCGCCCCGGGCACACACGCGGCCCGGCGCCGAAGGGCATGGAAATGCGTTTGGCGGAATTGGCGGCCTGCGCCGGTCCACCGTCGCCCAGCCAGCGCTCGGGCAGGAAGCTCGATGCCTGCGGCACCAAGCGCTCGTCGACGCTGTCGTGTCGCAACAGGCAGAAGATGGGCGTGCCGCGCGGCACGCGCACGCCGCCGACCACGGTGTCGCGCAATGCCACCAGGGAATTGAACGGCGCCACCGGCTTCAAGCGCATGGTCTCGTGGGCGCAGGCTTCCAGGTAGTCGAGCGCACCCATCTGCTGGTGTGAAAAGTTTGCCGTGTCAGGTACATGCGCACGCACCTCGGAGCGCGCCTTCGCCAGCGCTTCGGGGTGCCGACTGAGCAGGTAGATCATCCAGGCGAGCGTGTTGGCGGTGGTGTCTTCGCCCGCCAGCAGCATGGTCATCACGTTGCCGCCGACTTCGCGGTCAGTCAGGCCGCTGTCGGGCGCGTCCGAGGCGACGATCATCGCCTCGAGCAGGTTGGGCGGGTTCGCGCGCCGCGCCGGGTCGGCGGCCAGACGCGCGCGTGCTGCGGCGATGAAGCCGGCGATCGCCGCCTTGACTTCGGCAATGCTGCGGTCCAGCGCACGATCGGACGGCAGCTTCACCAAGCGCCAGTAGGCGAAGGGCGCGAGGATGCGCTTGAACAGCGCCGGGAAGATGCGGTCCAGGTGTTGCTGGATCACGTCCGCGCCCGACTCCAGGGTATTGACCTCCGCCCCGAAGGCCAAGCCTGCGATGGTATCGACCGTATAGCGCATCAGGTCGGACTGCAGATCGATGGCCGCGCCGCTCGCCGCCGCCTTGCGCCAGCGCCCTTCAAGGCGCCGCGCCACCCGCGCCATCAAGGGAAAGTAGGCCTTCACATGCGCCGGGTCGAAACCCGCCATCACCATGCGCCGCTGGCGCCGCCAGGATTCGCCCTCGCTGCCGAACACGCCGGGCAGAAGGCCCATCTCCGCGCCGATGTGCTCCAGGCGATCGGAGCGCCGGAAGCCGTCCGGCCGATCGCGCAGCATGCTGGCGATGACCTCATGGTCGCTCACCACCAACAGGTTGCGCTTGGCGAGTTTGAGTCGATAGTAGGGGCCGTATGCGCGGCTCCAGCCTTCCAGTTGCTGGTGAATAATCGCCGGGCGCACCTTGTGCAGCGAGCCCAGCACCGGGATAGTGGGCGGGCCGGGCAGGTCGGCGATTTCACGCAGCGTCGCCGGCCGGGCCGGTACGGGAGCTTCGAGGGTTTCCATTGGTTTCTCTGCCTTCGTGGTCGGCGCTTGCGGGTCAGCCCGTCAGTGTCGTGCGGATCTTATTCAT
Organism: Burkholderiales bacterium; assembly: GCA_043786185.1. GTDB lineage: Bacteria > Pseudomonadota > Gammaproteobacteria > Burkholderiales > JAEUOS01 > JAEUOS01. Next base: position 4,909 of record JAYVWK010000017.1, on the reverse strand, counting down.
GCGCCGCCCGCAACAGCGCCTTCTCAGCCCATTTGTTCAAGCTTTGGCCACTGCGCGCGCTGGCCTTGACCGCGGCCGCGTGTACCGCAGGATCGACGCGCAGCATCATGCGGCCGCTCGCCGGCTTTTCAGCGGCTTGCCCGAGTTTGGCGCAGGCGGCGATGTAGCTGTCGACGGCAGCGTGAAATGCCGCCTCGAATTCGGCGACCGACCCAGCGTGAAAGGTGATGATGTCGTCAATCTCCTGAACTCGTCCGACGATGATCTTGTCCTCGGCGTCAAAATCCATGCGGGCCGCATAACCCCTGTAGTTCATGCTGTTCATTTCGGCCCCCCGATTCTTTCAAGATATTCCCGTACCGCATGAACTCGACAGCGCAGAGCCTCGCGACCGGGATGCGGGCGGTGGAAGTTCGCACTGCGACCCTGGTGCTCGAAGGTCACGGCCGAGCCCAGCCCCTCGATCACCCTCGGCCAGTTGCTAAAGCGACAGCGAGGCCTCGCGCTTGTTGGAGAATTTTTCGCCGACGCGGGTGGAAAGCGATACCTTCATGCAAGGTCTTCCTTCAGGTAACGGTTCGATGCGCGTGGCAGGATTCACGCGGTGCTTCGATCATGCGCCAAACGTCGCGCCAATCGCTCTTGCTCAACTCAACGACTTCAAGCGCACCGGCATGGCGCTGGGCATCATGGTGAAGGCCATCACCTCCTTGATCGCCGCCGGATCGCCCGCCAGTTCCAGCGCGAAGTTGCGCGCCAGCATCGACAGCACCAGGCGCAGCTCGACCCCGGCCAGATGGCGCCCGGGGCAGACGCGCGGCCCGGCGCCGAATTGGGCGTAGGCGCGGGTGTCGTGCGGTTGCACCGCGCCGTGGCCGGTGGACCAGCGCTCGGGCAGAAACTCCGCCGGCCGACCGAAATGCTTCGCGTCCTGCATCGCCGGGCGCAGCACGAAGAAGAGCGGGGTGCCCGCGGGAATCGCCACGTCGCCCAGCACCTCGTCGGTGAGGGTTTCAAGGAAGATGAGAGGAATGATCGGCTTCAAGCGCGTGGCCTCGTGCGCGGTGGCCTCGAAGAGGTCCAACTTTTTCAGGTCATCGAAGGTCGGGCATACCCTTGCCGCGCCAATCGCCTGCGCAGCCGCGGTTTGCAGGCGCGCCTGCAACGCTTGGTCGGCGCCGAGGAACGACAGGGTCCAGGCCAGCGTGTGGGCGGTGGTGTCTTCGCCGGCTAAGAGGAGGGTGATCACATTGGCGGCGATCATCGGGTCGCTGATGCCGGACCCCGGCTCGGCAGCCGCCTTCTGCATGGCTTCGAGCAGGTTGCGCGGTGTGTCGGACCTCTGGTCGTGCATGCGCTTGCGGCCGCGCTCGATCAGGCCGTCGATGTGGCGCGTCACGGCAGCCAGCGAATGGTCGAAGCGCCGATCGCGGGGCAGCTTGAGGTAGCGCCACAGCGGAAATGGCGCGTTGATGCGCGCATTGATCATCGGAAAGATGCGCGCCAGATGTTCCTGGATCACGTCACCGGGTTCATCGATGGTGTTCGGATCTTCGCCGAACGACAGCGCGGTGGTGATATCGACGGTGTAGCGCACCAAGTCGTCGGTCATCTGCACCGTTTCGCCGGCTTGTGCGGCGCGCTGCCAGCGCAGGCGCAGGCGTTCGGTGATGCCCTGCATGGTCGGAAAGAAGCCGCGGAAATTGGTCGCGGCCAGCGCCTGCATGACCAAGCGGCGCTGCGGCCGCCAAGCTTCGCCTTCGACCGAGAACACGCCGTTGAAGCCCATTTCGTCGATGATGTTCTCGATCGGGGTGAAGCGCCGGTAACGCTCCGGCCGTTCGCGCAGGGCGGTTTGCAGATGCTCGGGGTTGGCCGAGACGAACACGCGCTGCGGGCCCAGGCGCATGGTGTAGTTCTCGCCGAATTGCTTGCACCAGCCTTCCAGCACCAGGTGCAGGCGAGCGGGGTCGAGCTGCAAGGCGTTGCCCAACCAGGGAATACCTTTGGGCGAAGGCAGGTCTTCGAGGCGGCGAACGCGGGGTTCCGCGGCGATTTTAGACATGTTCTTCTCCCTCTTGAAGTGACATGAGAACGCACGCAAACGCGCCCGTGGGCCGGGCGATTTGATGACACCGTGCATTGGCCGCAAACCTTGGCGCCGCATGACGGTTCCTGTTCTTTAGCTCACAGGCTCCGCCAGTTCGACTAGGCGACCACACGAGTATGGTAACGCTCCGCCGTGATCGCGGTCCGGTGGCACTGGGGCGCTGTGGCGCGGTGTAGACTCAGCCGGATTTTTCCACACCCGAAACATCACCGAATACCCTATGGCCGACAAAATCATCGTCACTTTTCCCGCCTTCGCGCGGCCACTGATTGAAGCGCAGTTGCCGGGCTGGGTCGAGGCGCGCTGGTTCGCCAACAAGATCGAAGCATTGGCAGCGGGGCCGGGCACCGAGATCGGCTGGTTCGACATGGTCAAGAAGCCCGCCATGGCGCAGGCGGTTGAAAGCGCCACCGATCTGAAGTGGCTCAATTCACTCTATGCCGGCGTCGATGGCCTGCCGCTGGGCCTCCTGGCCCAGCGTGGCGTGACGCTGACCAACGGCGCCGGCCTCAACTCGGTGACCATCGCTGAATACGTAGTGATGGGCATGCTCAATATCGCCAAGGGCTATCGCGCCGTGGTGCAGGCACAGCAACGCCATGAATGGCTGGCCGAAGCGCCGGGCACGGCCGAACTGCTGGGCAGCCGCGCGTTGCTGCTGGGCTATGGCGCGATCGGCCAACTGATCGAGACGCGCCTTAGCGCCTTCGGCGTGGAAGTCAGCGTGGTGCGCCGCACGCCCGACGCCGCCGGGCGCACGCTCGGGCCCGACCAATGGCGAGCACGGCTGGGCGAATTCGACTGGGTGATCCTGGCTGTACCTGCCACGCCCGAGACCGTGTGCATGATCGGCGCCGCCGAACTGGCGGCGATGAAACCCACGGCGGTGCTGCTCAACATCGCGCGCGGCAGCGTCATCGATCAGGCGGCTTTGGTTGAGACGCTCAAGGCACGCGGCATCGGCGCTGCGTTTCTCGATGTGACCGACCCGGAGCCATTGCCGCCCGAACATCCGCTGTGGACCCTCGACAACGCGCATGTCACCATGCACCTCTCGGGCCGCTCGCAGTCCACCATGTTCCGGCGCGCGGCAGAGCGCTTTCTGGAAAACCTGGCGCGTTATCGGGCTGGGGAACCGCTTTTGCATCAGGTGGATTTGGTGCTGGGGTATTGAGCGGCCGGCGGCGAGCAGGGGCCGTCGGCACATCAAGCGCGCAAGCCTTTTCGAAAGGCTTGAATAAGCACAGGATACAGAGCACAATCATGCATCATTTTCCTGTACAGAATAAGATATGGCCGAACTCAGCACCAAGGACATCATTCCGATCTCGCGCGCGCGCGCGCGCCTGACCGAACTGGCGGACGATGTTTCGCAGACCGGCCAGGAAAAGATATTTACCAAAAATGGCGCAAGCTACGTGGCTCTGATCACGGCCGATCAGCTCGACGAGTTTCGTCGTTTCAAGGAGGCTGATCATCTCTCCCGGCTCAAGGCGCTGGTCGAGGCGGCTGAGGATATCGAGGCCGGCCACGTCTATGCGTGGGACGAATTCAAGCCACGGTTGGCCCGCCTGCGTGCCAAGGCCAAGCGAATCGCCGACAAGTGATCGTGCCGCGGTCCGCCGGCCTGTCGGGTCACGCAAGGATGCGTGCATGAGTCAAGCGCGTCGCTTGCGCGTGGTGGCGACGCGCCGGTTCGAGCGCGCGCTCGATGCCATTCTCGACCACTACCAGAGCCTGCGGCATTTGCACCCGGATGCTGGTGCGCGGGCAATGCGGCTGATCGATCTGGTCGAAGGCGAGCTTCCACTACTCCTTGCCGCCCAGCCCGACATCGGCAGGCCGGCGCTGCTCAGTTTGACGCAAAGCAATGCCGAAACCGCCTGGCTCAGCCGGCTCGCGCCGCTTACGGCCCAACGGCGTTTGCAGGCGCGCGAGTGGCTGCGTGATGGCTTCTGGATTCTCTACTACCGGGGATCGACCGCGATCTACCTCGCTTCGGCCCGACATGAGCGCGAGGCCGGCTACTGGTAGGCGACGATTCCGTGTCAGCCGCCGCCGGCGCGGATCGCGGCTTCAATCACCATCGCATCCCGGATCGACAATTGATGCTGAATTGATTTTTCGATGGCCGCACCGACCAATGCCACGTCACTGTCGATCGCCGGCCAGGCGGTATAGGCCAGCAACAGCGCCTGCGCGTTGGTCGGTGGCATCTTCTGCTTGCGGGTCAGCGTGTGGAACAGCTCGATCAGAACCTGGGTGCTGTCGACTGCATTGCCCGCCGCCGACGCCTGTGCCACCAATGCCCTGGCGCGATTCATCTTGTCAGGTGCCGTCACATCGGTGCAGTACACCAGCAGGTTGGTGTCGAAGAACGCGAGCATCGCTTATTTGTCCCGGGGCGTCCTGCCGGCCTTGGCGCTTGCGCGGTCTCTGCCACGAAAATCACCTTCGTACAATTCCTCGCGCAGGGTCGGCCGACGTCCGCCTGGAGATGTAGCTGCGGGTTCAACGCCCACGCGAGAGCGCGGTGTAGCGGCTTCGATCGCCGCCATCAAGCGCGCGGTGGCTTCCGCCCGCTGTTTTGCCAGCCCTTTGTCGGGCTCGTTGACATAGTGCTGCAGAAACTCGCGTACCTTGGCCGACAGGGATGTGCCCTGCTCAATGGCGCGGACGCGGGCTTGCCTGATGAGTTGCTCATCGATGGAAATGGTCAGGTTTGACATGGTGGGGTCGGGCTTGGCGGACAAGCGAAAAGCACAACATGTGAATACGTGAACATGTGTCGCATTTCAA
>JAYVWK010000016.1:0-14112 GCA_043786185.1 Burkholderiales bacterium | reverse complement strand
GCCGGCGAGAACACCGGCGAATTCGGCGGGCATTCCTTGTAGTCGGGTGAAAAGCCGACACGCACGAAGCCGATCATCACGCCGGCGGCGCGCGCTTTGGTGATCGCCGCGGCGGTTAGCGGCAGGATATTGCGTGAGACCACCAGCGCGCCCATGGGCGACTTGCCGCTCGGGCCGTCGGGGTGGACCAGGTCGTTTTCCATGTCGAGTACGAGATAGAGCGATTTCATCGGTTGGCCTCTTGTCGGTTGAAGGTCGGGAAGGGGGAACGGGTTCGAGCGCTCGTTGCACACGCCGCACCCGCGGAATTCTACGCAGAGTGGCAGCCTGGCATACCGAAGATGGCGTCGCAGCGATTCCCGAGCGTACTGCCGCGGCGCGGTGCCTGGGCGCGGCCGGGTCCGCCCCTTACTCCGGCTTCATGTTGGTCTGCCTGACCACTTCGCGCCACTTGACGATTTCGGTCCGGATGAAGGCGGCGTAGTCCTCCGGATTGCTGCCCACCGGCTCACTGGCGTCGGCGAGAATGCGTTGTTGCAGTTCCGGGGTGGCGACAATGCGCGCGACGTCCGCCGATATTTTCTGCACCAGGGCCGGTGGCGTGCTACCCGGCGCCATGAAGCCGAACCAGGCGCTGATCTCGAAATTGTTGACGCCGGCTTCCACCATGGTGGGCACCTCCGGCACCGACGGTGAGCGTTTCAGGCCGGTGATGGCCAGCGCGCGCAGGCTGCCGGCCTTGATGTGCGGCAGCACCACCGGCGCGTTGTGGAACATCAGTTCGAACTGGCCGCCGATGGCGTCGGTGGTCATCTGAGCGCTCGATTTGTAGGGAATGCCGGTCATCTGCAGGCCGGCCAACAGGTTGAGCAATTCGCCTGACAGATGCTGGGTGGTGCCGGGGCCGGCGGTGGCGTAGCGTATCTTGTCGCCATCGCGTTTCGCCGCGGCGATCAGATCGCGCACACTGCGAAACGGCAGGCCGGGATGCACCGTCAGCAAGTTCGGGGTCTTCACCACCAAGCTGACCGGGGTCAGATCTTTCTGCGGATCGTAGGGCAGCTTGCCGGCGAACAGGGTGACGTTCACCGCGATCGGGCCGATGGTGTTGTAGAGCAGGGTGTAGCCGTCGCCCGCCGCCTTGGCGACGCGGTCGGTGCCGATGTTGCCGGAAGCGCCGACCACGTTCTCGACGGTGACCGCCTGGCCCCATGCTTCCGCGAGCTTGTTGCCGATCAGCCGGCCCATGGTGTCCGGCGCGCTGCCGGCCGGGCCGGGGACGATGATGCGCACTGGCTTTTCGGGCCAGGCGCGCGATTGCGCTTGCGCGAACGGCGGTTGCGACAGGCTGATCGCCAGGATGGTTGCAGTCAGCAAATACGGTGTGCCTTTGTGGCGCGGGTTCACGATTTTGTCTCCAGAATGTTTTTGATTGTCTTTTTTTCAAGCGGCCGGGCGCACGAATTTTCGCGGCACAAGCACTTCCATGCCAAGCAGGATGAACGAGTTGCTCTTGCCGTGGCCGTCGAGGTTGAGGCTGCCGTTGACGCCGCCCTCGAGCACGTCGTCGATGACGAAGTTGAAGGCCGGCAAGAGCGGCAGCTCGTAGCGCGTGACGCGCGCCGCACCGCGGTGGGCGTAGAGGGCGAGTACCCGCGCCTCGGTCAGCTGTTCGGCCAGCAAGCTGTAGAGCGCCGGGTCGTAGGGCAGCACGCTGACGTTCAGGCGATTGCCCTTGTCGCCGGCGCGGCCATGCGCCACGCTGTGCAGCGGCACGCTCACCAGGGTGTCGTCTGTTGCATGGGTTTGCGTCATGGCGCGATCTCCCTGGCGCTCTTGACCGAATAGCCTGGCGCCAGGTCGGACGGCAGCATCAGGTAGGAACGCGTGCGAATCCGTTGCGTGGTGCGCCAGCGCACGCCGCCGCCGCCGGCCGGGCCGCAGCAATACAGGGCCAGCGCCTCGCGCGCGGCCTGGTCGGCATCGTCCTGGGTGCGCGCCGAGACGGCCAGGCGCACGCGAATGTCCTGCGCGGCGTTGTGTGTGTCGGCGCGCCAGCGCCCCCCGCTGTCGCCGGAGTGCACGCTGGCCACACCGATCAGGTCGACGCGCGCCTCGACGGCCAACTTGCGCAGTTTCAGGCGTTCAAGCAGCACGTCGGCGGCCGCGCGCGCACGGGCCAGGCAGTTCGGGCCGGCGTAGGAGATTTCGCCCTCGCCCATCCAGCCGCCATCGAAGCAGACGGTGGCCTTGATCTTCCGCGGCGCCGGCCCGCCGCGCATGCCGTTCACCTCGACGCGGTCGCGGCCGATTTCTTTCACGGTGACATGGCGAAAGTCGAGAATCACATCCGGCGTGATGTAGTGGCCCGGATCGTGAATTTCATACAGCAGTTGCTCCTTCACCACCTGAGCATTGACCAGGCCACCGGTGCGTCCTGCCTTGGTGATGATGAGGCGGCCGTCGCCATGCACCTCGGCGATCGGAAAGCCGATGTTGGCCGGGTCCGGAATGTCCTTGTAGCCCGGGTCGTAGTAGTAGCCGCCGGTGACCTGCGCGCCGCACTCGAGCAAATGCCCGGCGGTGGCGCCGACGGCCAGCATCGCCCAGTCGTCCAGGGCCCAGCCGAAGTGGTGGATCAAGGGCGCCAGCGCCAGCGAGGGGTCGCCGGTGCGGCCGGTGACCACCACCTGCGCGCCGGCCTTGAGCGCATCGACCATCGGCTGCGCGTTCAGGTAGGCATTGGCCGACACCAGTTCGCCGCCGCCCATGTCGAGGCCCGTATCGGCCTCATATACTTCATGCGTCGCGGTATCGAGACGCTCGCTCACATCGTCGCCGTGCACCACGCCGATGCGCAAGTCCGGCAAGCCCAGGCGCTGCGCCAGGCGCGCGATCACCCGCGCCGCGCCAGGCGGATTGGCGGCGCCGAAATTGCCGATGATGGGAATGCCGTGACGAGCGCAGCGCACGAGAATGGGTTCGAGCAGGCGTTCGAGCATCGGCTCGTAGCCGCGCTCCGGGTCGCGCCGCTTTTCCAGTTGCGCCAGCGCCACCGTGCGCTCACCCAGGGTCTCGAAGAAGATCGCGGCCGGCCCGCCCAGCTCGATCAGGGAATCGACCACCGGGCCCGGTGCGTCGACCCGGTCGCCGGAAAAGCCGGCGCAGTTGCCGATGCGAAACATGCTTGACATGCAAACCACCTCCAGGGACACGATTGTTTCAATGCGAGCCGTGCCACTGTACTGGAGAACGGTGGCCGCCATCGGCGCACCCGCGATCAGGCTGGTTGCGTCATAGCATTGCGGATCGCCAACCGGCAGCACGTACGATTGCACCTGCCGTATGATTGCGCGCACCGATTCTTGTCGCGGTGCCCGCGAATGCACAGGGCGCATGCGGCGGTTTCAGGCACCGGCAGCGGACTTTTCCAGAAAAAGGAGGCACGCAATGCAAGGCTGGCAATACACAAAAGGGCTGCACGATCTCGGGCAGGGCTTGTGGGCATATCTGCAGCCCGATGGTTCATGGGGCTGGTCCAATGCCGGCCTGGTGGTCGACGGCGACCAGACGCTCTTGGTCGATACGCTGTTCGATCTGCACCTGACCGCCGACATGCTGGGCGCGATGCGCGCGGCGGTGCCGGCGGCGAAGCACATTGCGCGTGTGGTCAACACCCACAACAACGGCGATCACGTATTCGGCAACCAACTGGTAGCCGATTCGGAAATCATCGCCTCGCGTGCCTGCGCCGAGGAAATGGAGCAGCGGCGCCCCGAAGGCTTGGTCGAGATGATCCGTAACTGGCGCACGCTCGGCCCCGGCGCGCAGTTCTTCTACGAGACCATGGGGCGCAATTTCAAGTTCGACGGCATCCGCCACACCCCGCCCACGCGTCTTTTCGAAGGCAGGCTCGACCTGAAGGTGGGCGACAAGGATGTGCACCTGATCGAGGTGGGCCCGGCGCATACGCGCGGCGACGTCATCGTGTGGGTGCCCAAGGATCGCACCGTATTCACCGGCGACATCGTGTTCATGAACGGCCACCCGATCCTGTGGGCCGGGCCGATCGACAACTGGATCGCCGCGCTCGACCTGATGATGTCGTGGGATGTTGAGACCGTGGTACCCGGCCACGGGCCGGTCACCGATCGCACCGGCTTGCAGGGCCTGCGCGACTATTTCGTCTACATACGCGATGAAACCCGCAAACGCTTCGACGCCGGCATGGGGCCCGAGGAGGCGGCCTGGGATATACAAATGGACGGCTGGTCGCACTGGCTCGATGCCGAGCGCATCGTGGTCAATGTGCATGTGCTGTATCGCGAATTTTCCGGCGGCCTCTTGGCGCCACGCGACGAAGGTGAAGTGCTGCGCCTGTTCGCGCTGATGCGCAAGTACCGTTGCGACAAGTGCGGCGGGGTGCATGACCCGGCGAGCTGAAATCTTGGCCGCATTGCGGCGGCGCTCCCGCCGCGCACCTTGTGACGGCTTTGCGGCCGACGGCCATCCATGCTTTTCCCTTGCAAGGTGATTCCATGAAGACCCTGTTGCCGGCCCTGTGCCTGCTCCTGCTGCAACCCGTGGCCGCCCAGGAACTGGGCAGCGTGAGCACCGCCTTCAAGCTCCTGGGGCCCGACCACCGCATCGCGGTGGAGGCTTACGATGATCCGCGCGTGGGCGGCATCACCTGCTACGTGTCGCGCGCCAAGACCGGGGGTGTGATGGGCGGGCTGGGTCTGGCCGAAGACAAGGCCGAGGCCTCGATCGCCTGCCGCCAGGTCGGGCCGATCAGCTTCAGCGCGCCCTTGCCCAAGCAGGAAGAGGTGTTCAACGAGCGGCTTTCGGTGCTATTCAAGAAGCTGCGCATCGTGCGCATGGTCGATGCCAGGCGCAATGCGCTGGTTTACCTGACCTATTCCGACCGGCTGATCGACGGCAGCCCGCAAAACAGCCTGACCGCGGTGGCGGTCGAGCGCGGCTTGCCGATCCCGCTCAAGTGAAGCGGCACTGCCGGCTGCACGGCGGCGCAGTGCAAGACCCGTGCGCCAGGCTAGACGCTTGGCACCAGAGTGAAGCGCGGCATGGCCTGGCCTTCGACCACAAGCTGCTCGAAGAACATCGCATGCGGACGCACCCACCAGCCTGATGGGTTGTAGAGCGGGCGGTAGAGCACCAGTGGCTCAAGGGTTTCGCTGTGGCGCGCCACACCCAAGACTTCGTATTCACCGCCCTTGTAGTGGCGATAGCGGCCTTGCGGTGTGGCCGGCAGGGGCGGCAGGTCGGTCATGCTGCGTAATGCTCCGTGGTGGATTGCACAGATCGGAAAACTGCTTCACGGCCGGGAGCTTGATTCGGCACGGCCCGCTTCATTGGGCGAGCCGCGACCGGGGCCCCAGAGGTGTGGCGTGGGCAGGTATCGCCGGCTTACGCAGCCCGGGCGAACGCCGCCTGCACTTCTTTCTCGTACGCCAGCAGCTTTTGCACGCTCGCGCGCTGCTCCATGCGTTGCAGATGCGCCACGCAGTTGCGGAAACCCGAGACGTCGGGCTTGAACAGCGAGCCGCGCCGAAAGCACCAGTAAAAATAGACGTCGGCGCAGTTGAAGGTCTCGCAGAACCATTCGCGCCCCTCAAGCATGGCCTCGGCGATATCGAACAGCTCGAACAGCGAATGCGAGCCCAGTGCGCGCACGTTGTCGGCCGTGCCGGGCAGGTCGCAATAGCGCTCCGGGCGTTGCTGCTGGGTCAGCTTGGGGTGGATGCCGGCGGCGCACCAGGCCATCACTGAAATGGCGCGTACATATTCCAGCGGGTCGGCCGGCAGCAATTTCGCATGAGGAAACTGGCGCGCGATCCAAATCTGGATGGCTACATTCTCGGTCAGCGGCACGCCGTCGATGATGAGCGCCGGCACCTTGCCCTTGGGGTTCAAGCGCAGGTACTCGGGGTTAAGGTTTTCGCCCCGTGCAAGGTTGACCGGCAGCAGGTCGAAGGCGGCACCGGCTTCGGTAAGCAGGATGTAGGGCACCAGCGAGCAGGCGATCGGCGAGTAGGTCAGGGTCAGTTGCATGGTGTCGGGTTTTCATCAAAGGGGCGGGTGCGATGCGGCATAGTATCGAATCAATGCGCGATTCGCCCCGCCGCTGCCGGAATGCGGCGTTCTCGATCGTTGTCAACGCGTCATGTACGTCAAGCTTCAGAGTTGCGCGGGTGGCAGGTCGCGGCGCGCGGGCCCGCGGGCATCGCACCAAGCAGGGGCTCAACGAGCAGGGCGCGCAGCACAGCCAGGCAGAAGCCTGCCGCGAACGACATTCGAAGTAAATGGCGCCTGCCGCGACCGCGTGCAGCGGCCGACCTTGGGCGTGTGCGCACTGCCGAACATCATTGATAAATCGCGGCGAGCCGCGTCAATCCCGACGGGCAGGCCGGTGCCGCCGATATAGCTCTTCCACCTTGGCCCGCGCCCATGGGGTGCGCCGCAGGAAACGCAGGCTGGAAGCGATGCTGGGCTCGTGGGTGAAGCAGCGAATCGGGATCGTGCGCCCCAAGGCCTCCCAGCCGATCGCCGCGGATAGCGCGACCAGCATCTGTTCCAGGGTGACGCCGTGCAGTGGATCGGCGGTTTTCGATTTGGGCGTGGTCATGCGCGGAAAAGCCGGGCCTGTTACTGGCGCGGCGGGTCGCCGGGAAGTGCGTCCTTGGCCGGCACAGGCACGTCTTCGACGACCACGGCCTCGCCTTCGATCACGATGCCGCCTTGCGGGCGCGCACGCGCCTCATCGCGCATGGTCTTGCGCAGCTTGCGCGTTTTCCACCAGAAGAACGTCAAAGCCGCCACCGCGATCACGCAAAAGACCGCCAGCAATATCACCGAGAACATCACTCCAAGGATCAGGGCGATGACGCCGGCGACTACAGCCAGGAGGTTTTTGAGCACGTGGATGGGCAGGGCGGTGAGGTGGATCAGTCGATCGGGCAGATATGGGGTGATCCGCACAATATTTCAACCGGTGAAAGTCGTGCTTTCATGAGTCGCAATTTTCCGGTCATGGCCTTACTCATTCGGCGGATTTTCCAGATCGGGAATTTCGCTCAAGCGCAGCAGGATCTTGCGCAGCACCGCTTCGATCATCGAATGCATGAGTTCGTTGCCCGGGTCGCCCGGCTTGTCGGGCGCGAAATCGCGCAGGAATTCCTTCAGGTCGGCGCGCAGTTTTTCGTGCGCATGCACATGCCACGCCAGGCGCGCGACAACGACGGCCATGGCCTGCGAGACCGCGCTGATGGTCAAGCCCTGGGCATCCATCACGAGTTGCGCGATTTGCTGCTTTTCGTCGTCGGTCATGCACTTGTCTCCCGCCACGCATGCTACATGACGATGGCGTGGCGCCGACGGCCGCGATCGTGGCCGGCACCGACGGCTGCAATCGTGAAAACCCGCATGCCCGCCGTGCCGAAGCAGGCCGGCTTCGATCATGGTGGGTACAGCGGGCAGGGCGGCATCGCGTTTGGCAGTGATGACGGCCGGCGCACGCAGCTTGCCCGATTGCGCCATCGGCCGCGCCGAGAAGATGATGTCCATCATCATCTGGGTGCGCCCGGCCAACAAGTCGACCAAGACCGCGCCCGAACCCTTGTAGGGCACATGCGGCATTTCGAGCTTGGCGGCGAGCCGGAACTTTTCGGTGGTCAGACGCGGCAGGGCGCCGGAGCCGGACGAGGCGAGGCTCACCGAGCCGGGATTGGCGCGCGCCAGGGTGATGAACTCGGCCACGCTCTTGATCGGCAGTTCGGCCGGTACCACCATCACCATTGGCGCCACCGCGAAGCCTGCCGCCGGCAGCAGTTCCTTCAAGGGATCGTTCGATGCAGCCAAGCTGCTGATTCAGCGAAGAATGCGCACAATATGTCGACATTTGGGGCGCGCCCTTCACGCACACACGTGGTGCGAAGCAGCGCGGCCTTGCTCCTTGCGTAGTGCATCAAAGGCGGCCTCGGCGGCGCGGCTGGTGCTGTCGCTCCGACACGCTGCCCCGCAGCTCCTTCGATCCTCGGGCAGCCGCTTGCGCGCGGTGCAGGGGATAATGTCACCTGCCTTGCCTGGGTGTGCCGCGCCCGGTCGACGTCTTGCGGCAGGCAGCCTTCGGCAAGCCATGGTGTCGGCCCGTCGCGCGCCTGCGGTGCGGATAACATTACGGAAAGTCGATTCACCGGCCATGTCGGACGAAAACCAGATCGAGATTGCGCAATCCTTCATTGCCCTCCACGTGAGGCCGGGGCGCAGCCAGCCCGACGCCTCGCACGCGCTTGTACTGGCACGCTATGAGCAGTGCGAGGACATGGCCCAGGCGCTGGTCCTGCATGCGCGAAACTGGGCGTTCAAGGAGAATCTTCCCGAACAGGAGATTTTGCTGCGCTGCCATCAAGGCTTGCTGGCGGATGCGTCCGGTTTCAGTGCGCCGGAGGCAGGCTGGGTCATTTCGCGGCTTGCCGAATTGCTGGACTGGCCCCTCGCGCAATTCGTGTCGCCCGGGACCGCCTGAACACATTCTTCCGATGAGCGGCTACCGCGAGCAAGCACTCAAGTTGTTTCCCTGGCTGTGTACCCGCTGTACGCGCGAGTTTCCGGCTTCGCGCCTGCGCGAGTTGACGGTTCACCACAAGGACGGCAATCACGACAACAATCCGCAAGACGGCAGAAACTGGGAACTGCTGTGCCTGTATTGCCATGACAACGAGCACGCCCGCGTGCTCGATGCGCAGGCCGGCGGCGGTGCAGAAGCCGACGTGCCGGATGCCGTGCACAATCCGTTTGCCGACCTCGCGGTACGCCTGCGCCGCAAGCGCGATGGCGGTTCTGCGTAGCCCGGCCGCCATGGTTTCCCGAGGACCCGCGCCAGCCGGGACTGCCCGGTCCGGGTGGGCGGCGCAGCGGCTCGCTGCGCGCCGCACCGATGGCGGGAAACGCGCCATCAATTGTTGGTGGAGCCGGTCGCCAAGGCATCTCCTGCATAATCACGCCTCCCACCCCAAGCCTTGAGGAGTTCGTCGATGTCCAGCCGTTTTTCGTTCTGTCTGGCTGCCGCCCTGTTGGCCGCGCTCGCGTGGCAGGCCTCTGCCCAGACCCAGCCCGCGTCAAACGCCCCCGCTGCGGCCTACGAGCCGCGTTCGGGTCAGGAAGGCAAGGATGTGGTGTGGGTGCCAACCCCGCAGGTGGTGGTCGACAAGATGCTCGACATCGCGCGCGTGGGGCCGAAGGATTACGTGATGGACTTAGGCTCCGGCGACGGCCGTACCGTGATCACAGCGGCCAAGCGCGGCGCGCACGCCCTGGGCGTCGAGTACAACCCGGACATGGTTGAGCTGGCCACGCGCGCCGCCGAGAAGGCCGGCGTGTCCAACAAGGCCAGCTTCGTCAAGGCTGACCTGTTCGAAACCAGCTTCGACCGGGCCAGCGTAGTCACCATGTTCCTTTTGACCGACATCAACCTGAAGCTGCGGCCCAAGATACTCACTCTCAAGCCTGGCACCCGCATCGTATCCAACACCTTCACCATGGGCGAATGGGAACCGGACGCGCGCGCCGACCTGGTCGGGCAACCCGGCTGCGAGAGCGCCTATTGCACGGTGCTGTACTGGATGGTGCCGCGCCAGGTCGCCGGCACGTATCAGGTGGCGCAGGGCGAGGTGAGCTTGAAGCAGGAGTTCCAGATGCTCACCGGTACGCTCAAGACCGCGGGCGCCACGCTGGACGTGAAGGGCCGGGTGCGCGGCGAGATCATCGAACTGGAAGCCGGCGACAGGAAGTATCGCGGCCGGCTCAAGGGCGGCACGCTGGCATTGCGCAACGCCGGTTGAGCCCGGCGCGCCCAAGCCTGGGCCTGGCCCCTACTGGCGGGTCCAGATGGATGGCGTTTCCCCGTAGGCCACGGTGATGCGCTTGGTGTTTTGCACGGTGCCGGTTGTCACGCCCGGGTAGCCGGGCAGGGAATAGTCGAAGGTCTGGCCGGCTTGCAGCCAGCGACCGCTGCCCTGAAAGCGTTTGCCGGCTGCATTGATCAGGGTGACAAACACCTGCCGACCCTGCGAGCTTAACTGCACCGAGCTTCCGGTGCTCGAACGCCACAGCCCGGCGATGTCGACGTTTTGCGGTGCGGCCTTCATGCTTGCATTGATGGCCGGCGTGCGGCCGCGCTTCCACACACTGGTGCTGCCGTTGGGATTGGTGACATCGATCTGCGCCTCGCCGTGGATGGCGGCCGTATACGTCGAGTTGTTGTGCTGGAAGCTGAAGCGCTCGCCAACCGCGTTCCACTTGCCGGTGAGCGGGCCGATCTGGCCCTGTGCGTTGTTGATGGTGACAAACACCTGGTCCTGGGTTGCCACAACCCTGATCCTGGTGGCGGTCGGACCGTACCACACGCCATTTGGATCGACGGCGAACGAGGTTTGCGGAAACAGCAGCCAGGCGCATAGCAACAGGGTGCGGTAGCAGTTCGAGCGAGTCATGCGGTTTTCCTTTCGAGTCGACAGGGCAATGGCTTCGATGGCCAGGTGGTACGCAGCGTGAAGGGGGTGGAGTAATCGCCCTGGTGATCGGCGCGCTAGCGACGACGCAGGCACACATGCCGCCATTTGCCGGATGCTGTTTTCAGGTTTACGGCAAATGCGGCTGAAAGCGCAGCCTTTTCGCGACCACATTCTCCTGTCGGGGGGCACGCGTAAACGTGTGGTGCCAGGATCGGCCCTAAAGCCGTCCTTCAGGTCGCGCGGCCGATGGTTGCGAGGTGCGGCGGGCGGCTGGCGGCCGCGGACCGAACTCCCGCATAATGCGCGATTCAGAACCCAAGCCCGCAGGAGTTTGTCGATGTCCGTTGCCGCTTCGTTGCGTTTTGCCGCCGTCGTGTTTTCCTCCATCGCAGGTCTCGCCACGGCGCAGAGCCCTTCCGCGCCGGCGGCCCCCGCGGCGGCCTACGAGCCCACCTCCGGCCAGGAAGGCAAGGACGTGATCTGGCTGCCGACCCCGCAGGTGGTGGTCGACAAGATGCTGGAAGTCGCGCGTGTGGGCCCGAAAGACTACCTGATCGACTTGGGGTCCGGCGACGGGCGCACCGTGATCACCGCGGCCAAACTCGGTGCGCGCGCCAGCGGCATCGAATACAACCCGGAGATGGTGGAATTCGCGCGGCGCAACGCCGAGAAAGCCGGCGTCGCCGCCAAGGCCACCTTCGCCAAGGCCGACCTGTTCGAGACCAGCTTTTCCAAGGCCAGCGTAGTCACCATGTTCCTGCTGCCGGACATCAACCTGAAGTTGCGGCCGAAGATTCTTGCGTTGAGGCCCGGCACCCGCATCGTTTCCAACACCTTCACCATGGGCGAGTGGGAGCCCGACACGAAGGTGGACATGAATGGCAAGCCGGGCTGCGAAAGTGCCTACTGCACGGTACTGTATTGGGTGGTACCGCGCCGCGTTGCCGGCACCTACAGCGTGGCACAGGGCCTGATCACGTTCAAACAGAAATTCCAGATGCTGAGCGGCACGCTCAAGACCGACAGCGCCACGCTCGAATTCAAGGGACGAGTACGCGGCGAGAACATCGAGTTCGCGGTCGGCGACAAGAAGTATCGCGGCCGGCTCAAGGGCGGTGCGCTGGAATTGCGCGACGCCGCTTAGGCAGGGCTGCGCGCGGCTTGCCGCGCAGGCTTTACCGCGGCGCCGCAAGCCAGGGTTTCCGGCGCCACATGTAACACCGTTGCAGGGCTCAGGCGCGTACCACCGCCGTGCCGAGAACGCGCGCCACCGCGTCGGCGCAGCGGGTCCAGAGTTCGGCATCGCCGGCCAGGCCGCGCAGCGAGGCGACGGCGGCCAGGCGGTGGTGGCGCGGAGCGGGGTCGAGGCCGAAGCGCCACACCACCTTGGCGTCGCATTCCGGGCAGAACGCCAGCGGCGCGCGATCCGATTCGGGCAGCGAGTTCGAGCCGTTCATGCAGCAGCCATAGGCCGTGCAGTGCCACAGGCCGAACATGTGGCCGAGTTCATGCAACACCACCTGGGCCACGCGGCGCAACTGCATGCGGGCCGGCGCGCGCGCCTCGGCCAACCGGTACAGCGACCACACACCGACACGGTCGACCAAGCTGGCCTGACCGAATACGAAGTTCCAGCCTGGTCCCGGGGTCAGGTCCTGCGGCGTCATCGCCAGCAGCGCCGCAGCATTGGCTGGCACGCGCGGCTTCAGGAGCCCGAGCAGGGGCAGGCTGTAGAGTTGCTCTTCGGGGCCGCTGCTACGGCGCTGCCCGGCGGTGAGCGCGGGCACCGGTTGTGCGGGCAAGAGTCGCACGCTGCGGCCGTAGAACAGCTCGGCCAAGACCGCCACATCGGTGACGATGCGCAACAGTCGTTCATCGAAGCTGCCCAGCGGCAGCACCAGGATGTCGCCATCGATGGCGCGCCGTGATGGAGCGACCGCGCGCAGGTACTGGTTGAAGGTCTCGCCGTGCTCTTCGAAATGCGCCAGCCATTCGCCGAAGCGCGGTTTCACCTTGCGCGCAAACAGCGGGCGCTGCGCTTCGGCAGCGGCCATGATGTGCGCCAGTTGTGCTTCGTGGTCATGGGGCGTGGGCAAGCGCAACTGCAGCGCCAGGCTGTCGCGCCACACCGGATGGTTGTAGCGCCATGCTTTCCAGGTGACGCCGGCGGCCGCCGCGACTCCCAGCCCGATGGCGAAGCGGCGGCGCGAAAACGGCAGCGGGCGCCGGCCGATGGCAAGCAGCGTCGCGGCCAGGCCCTTGGTTTCAGGCGGGCGCATAGTCACGCTGCGTGCTTTGGTTTGCGCGGCTCGCGTACTTCGGGCAACAGTGCGGGCAGTTCATTTGACAACGCGTCCAACACAATCACAGCTATCGGGAGCACCGTTAGGTTCCGCTGGTGCGGCAGATTTTTGTCTACTGTGACAAATGGGTCGAATTCGGTGGCCGCCAACGCAAGCAGTTTGCCGTTTCTTACCCCAGACCAGCCCACCTCGACAACCGTTCGGACGTCATGATTCGGCAACGAGCGGCGCAACTTGACCGGCACCGATTCGTCAAGCAGCAAGCGCATCGTCAACCAAACGCGCTCTTGCGGCCTCAAGTACGGCTACAGCCTTTTCGCGCGATACCGAGGGGAAGTCATCGAGAAAATCATCGAGAGAGGATGCGCCCTCCAGGTAGTCAAAGAGATTCTTGACAAGTACGCGGGTACCCGTGAAGCAAAGCGCACCGCTGATTATTTCCGGGTCGCGACTGACCGGGGATGTGTCCATTAACCGCCTCCTGTCCTGTAAGGATAGTTTACTCGCCGCCAACCAAGCCAGCGCCATCAACCGGGGCCCAGCGAATAGGCTCAGGGGCGCGCGCCATCATCGCGCGTCCCCTGTAGCGCCGGGTTGGGCCGCGTCTCCCCTGTGGATTCAACGCCAACCTCTGCGGCGTAGAGCTGCGGCAGAAACGATTCAAAGTTGCCCACCTCTTCGATGTTGTGTTTTATCCAGGCGCGGCCCCGTGTCTCATCGAAGGCAAACCTGCGAATCAGCGGGTTGACAATCCGTCCGACGATCCCTTCCGCGCCCACCGTCAAGCTGTTGCGATAAACAGTACCCGACTCAACGGCGTTAAACTCGTAGTCCATTCGAGCAAGTCGGAGCCCGTGAAGCCGCGGCCGATGGGCGAAGCCTTGCTCATCGAGCTTCGTGATCTCGGTGTGTACGTCCATCAGGTAGTCAGGGTTGGCGCCAAACATCTCGGTCAGATGGATCACGCACCCTACCCCGATCGTCCCGTCAGGGTTGCGCCTCGAGTACTCGATGGAAATGTGGTCGCGCGGATGCCACACACGGTAGCGATTCAAGCGCTGCCCGTCGTATAGCATGTCGCCCTCCAGGTGCTTGAACCACCAGACCAGCATTTTCGGCGTGACACCGCGAACGAGTTGATGCTCGATCCAGCAATGAATGCGTCCATCGGCAAGAATCTCGAACCCGGAGCGAGCGCTCTCGAGTGGTTTACACACCCACTGGATGTCCAGCGGCTCAGGGGATATTCGCTTCCGCAGTGCGGACCAGCCGATCGC
>JAYVWK010000015.1:0-17009 GCA_043786185.1 Burkholderiales bacterium | reverse complement strand
GTGCGCGGCCTGATCAGCGGCGAAGCGCTGACGCTGCCCTACTACCGCAACGCCGGCTTGCGTGCCTGGGTGCGCGCCACCTGCGCGGCGCAGCGCATCGATGCGGCGATGATATTTTCTTCAGCGATGGCGCAGTATGCAAGCGACATTCCCGACATGCCCAAACTCGAAGTATTCGACGACGTCGATTCCGCCAAATGGACCCAGTACGCGCAGCATCACCGCTGGCCGATGTCCTGGGTGTATCGGCGCGAAGGCATCAAATTGTTTGAATTCGAGCGTCGCGCGGCCGCTGCCTCTACCTGCTCTTTCTTCGTGACCGCCAACGAGGCGGAGTTTTTTCTCAAGCTGGCGCCCGAATGCCAGGGGCGGGTGGGCGTGGTGTGCAACGGCGTCGATGCCGAATATTTTTCGCCGGCGCATGCATCCGCCTCGCCCTTCGCAGCCGACGAGATTCCCCTGGTATTCACCGGCGCCATGGATTACTGGCCCAACGCCGATGCGGTGATCTGGTTCGCAGCCGAGGTGCTGCCGCGCCTGCGTGCGCGCTGGCCGACGCTGCGCTTCCATGTGGTCGGGCGCTCGCCCACCGCAGAGGTGCAGGCGCTGGCATCCGACACCATCCGCGTCACCGGCACGGTGCCGGACGTGCGGCCCTATCTGCGCCATGCGGCCCTGGTGGTGGCGCCCTTGCGCCTGGCGCGCGGTATCCAGAACAAGATCCTCGAAGCCATGGCCATGGCGCGCGCGGTGGTGGCCGCGGATTCCTGCGCCGGTGCGCTCGATGCGCTAGCCGGGCGCGACCTGGAGGTAGCCAGCATGCCGCAAGACTATGCGCACGCGATCATCGCCTTGCTGGAAGATCCCGCGCGTGCCGCCGCCATGGGTATGGCGGCCCGTGAACGGGTGCTGGCGCACTACAGCTGGGACGCACACTTAGCCGGCTTCGACCGCTTTCTGGAGCCCGCCGGCGCGCCGCATGCCGCGCTGGCGCAAGCGGCATGAGCGCTCCCGCCCGGCCGCCCGCAGGGAGCGCCGAATTGAACAATGCGCCTCCCTCGGGGAGGATGTCACGCAGTGACAGGTGGGTAGTCCAATGAGCCTGCCTTCACGCGATGTTGCCGGCAGCGGGTTCGGCATGCTTCTGTACAAGGAGTTGTTGCGTTTCTGGAAAGTCAGTGCGCAGACCGTCACCGCGCCGGTGCTCACGTCCATGCTCTACCTGATGATCTTTTCCCATCTGCTTGAAGCGCATGTGCAGGTTTATGCCAACGTGGGCTACGCCGCATTTCTGGCGCCCGGCCTGGTGATGATGGCGATGTTGCAGAATTCCTTTGCCAACAGTTCGTCCTCCCTGATTCAGTCGAAGGTCACGGGCAACCTGGTGTTCGTGCTGTTGCCGCCGATCACCCACCTGGAATTTTTCGGCGCCTACGTCGTAGCCGCGATCGTGCGCGGCCTGTGTGTGGGCATCGGTGTATTCGCGGTGACGCTCTTTTTCGCGGTGCCGGCGCTCAGGTCGCCGGGCTGGATCGCGGTTTTTGCCCTGCTCGGATGCGCCCTGATGGGCGCGGTTGGCTTGCTGGCGGGCATTCTGGCCGAGAAATTCGACCATATCGCGGCGTTCCAGAATTTCTTCATCCTGCCTGCCACCTTCCTGTCAGGTGTGTTCTACTCGATTTACTCGTTGCCACCTTTTTGGCAGAAAGTGTCGCATCTCAATCCGTTTTTCTTCATGATTGATGGTTTTCGCTTCGGTTTTTTCGGGCAAAGTGATGTGTCGCCATGGTTATCGTTCGGCGTGGTCGGCACCTGTTTCCTGGGCATCGCCGGCGCATTGCTCGTAGTTCTCAAGCGTGGTTACAAACTCCGATACTAAAAGGCATGCATGAAATGGTGACACCGGAATATGTGCGCGACCTGATCGCGCAAGGCATCGCATGCGATCACCTGGAAGTGGTGGGCGACGGCGCCCACTTCGAAGCCGTGATTGTGAGCCAGCTGTTCGACGGCAAGTCGCGCGTTGCGCGCCACCAGTTGGTCAATCGGGCCTTGGGGTCGCAGATGGGTAACGAGATTCATGCCTTGTCGATGAAGACCCTGACGCCGGGTGAATGGAAGGCTGGCTGAGAGCGTGGGAAGAATTGGTGGAGAGCGGGTCGCAATCGCGTCGAACAGCACAGCCATGCTCTCGTTTGGCCGGCATCGCAGGTGCGAGATCGGCCCGCGGAATGGCTTTTTTCTCGCGCGCTGAGGCAGGCCATGGATAAGTTGGTCATCGAGGGCGGGGAGCGCCTGCGCGGCGAGATTCCGATATCGGGCGCCAAGAATGCGGCGCTGCCGATCATCTGTGCCGCATTGCTCACCGCTGACGTGCTCGAGGTCGACAATGTTCCGGCGCTGCATGATGTGGCGACGATGGAAAAGCTGCTGGCGCAGATGGGTGTGCGAACCCTGCGCGCGGCGGGCAGTCTCCAGCTGGACGCCGCGCATGTCGATCGTCCCGAGGCGCCCTATGAACTGGTCAAGACCATGCGCGCCTCGATCCTGGTGCTGGGGCCGCTTCTTGCACGTTTCGGCAGCGCCCGGGTTTCGCTTCCAGGCGGTTGCGCGATCGGTGCGCGGCCGGTCGATCAGCATATCAAGGGCCTGGAAGCACTCGGCGCCGAAATCCGCGTCGAGCATGGGTACCTCGTAGCCCAGGCGCGCCGTCTCAAGGGCGCGCGGATCGTGACTGATATCGTAACGGTGACCGGTACCGAGAATCTGATGATGGCTGCAGCCTTAGCCGATGGTGAAACGGTGATCGAGAATGCCGCACGAGAGCCCGAAGTGGTCGATTTGGCGAACTGCCTCAACGCCATGGGAGCGCGGGTCAGCGGCGCGGGTTCCGACCGTATCGTCGTACGTGGCGTCGAGCGGCTGCACGGCGCACGCTATCGCGTGATGGCCGACCGCATCGAAACCGGAACCTTCCTCACGGCCGCGGCAGCCGCCGGTGGCGATCTGATGTTGACCGGCGCGCGGCCCGACACGCTTGAGGCCGTGCTCGACAAGCTTGCCGAGGGCGGCGCGCGCATCGATACCGAACCCGACCGCATTCGCATCGTGGCGCGGCGCCGCCCGCGTGCGATCAACCTGCGCACTGCGCCCTACCCTGCCTTTCCCACCGACATGCAGGCGCAGTTCATGGCGCTTAACGCGATCGCCGAAGGCACTGGTGTTGTGACCGAGACGATTTTCGAGAACCGCTTCATGCATGCCCAGGAATTGCAGCGCCTGGGCGCGCACATCGAGATCGAGGGCAACACGGCGATCGTCAAAGGGGTGCGCACCCTGACCGGCGCCACCGTGATGGCCACCGACCTGCGCGCCTCGGCTTCGCTGGTGGTGGCCGGCCTGGTGGCCGAAGGGGAAACGGTGATTGATCGCATCTACCATCTTGACCGCGGTTACGAGGCACTGGAGGCCAAGTTGTCGGCCGTGGGTGCGCGCGTTACGCGACAGCGCTGAGCTTCGTAGGACCGCGCAACGTTCATGGATGTCGCGCCGCGACCCCGGTGTCGGGTAATATGGCGCCTTTTGCAGACGTTTCGCGAAGCCAAATTGTGATCACCTTGGCCCTCTCCAAAGGGCGCATCTTCGAGGAGACTCTACCGCTCTTAGCCGCCGTCGGTTTGATCGTGGCTGCCGATCCGGAAAGATCGCGCGAGCTGATACTGCCGACCAACCGGCCGGATGTGCGCGTCATCATCGTGCGTGCGTCGGACGTGCCGACCTATGTGCAGTACGGCGCGGCGCATCTGGGTGTTGCGGGGTCGGATGTGCTGCTCGAACATGACGCCCGGAGCGGTAGCGACGGCCTGTATCGGCCTGTTGATCTGGGCATAGGGCGCTGCCGGCTTATGGTGGCGGTGCCCGAGGCGTTTGACTACGAAAACGCGGTGCGTCGCGGTGCTCGGATTCGCGTGGCGACCAAGTACGTGAGCGTGGCGCGCGAACATTTCGGCAGCAAGGGCATGCATGTGGACCTGATCAAGCTGTACGGTTCGATGGAACTGGCGCCGCTGATCGGTCTGGCGGAGGTGATCGTCGATCTGGTATCCACCGGTGCGACCTTGAAAGCCAACGGCTTGCGCGCTGTCGAGGAAATTTGCAGCGTTTCGTCGCGCCTGATCGTAAATCAGGCCGCGCTCAAGACTAAGCGCCCGGCGGTGCAGGGCCTGATCGATGCTTTCGCGGCGGCTGCCAAATGACTCTTGCCGTACGTCGCCTGGACAGTTCCAGCACCGGGTTCGCGCAAGAATTGCAAGCGCTGCTCGCGTATTCCGCCGCGGAAGACTCGGGCATCGAACGTGCTGCCCAGGACATTCTCTCGGATGTAAAGTCGCGTGGCGATGCGGCAGTGCTCGACTACACGGCACGCTTCGACGGCATCACGGCACGCAGGATGGACGAATTGCGCATCCCGGTCGAACAGACACACGCCGCCCTGGCCGCACTGCCGACCAGCCAGCGGACTGCTCTGGAGGCGGCGGCCGAACGCATTCGCGCTTATCACCAGCGGCAGGCCACCGCTTCCTGGCGCTACACCGAGGCCGACGGCACCGAACTGGGCCAGAACATCACGCCGCTTGACCGTGCCGGTCTTTACGTGCCGGGCGGCAAGGCGGCGTACCCGAGTTCGCTCCTGATGAATGCGATTCCGGCCAAGGTGGCTGGTGTCGCCGAACTCGTCATGGTGTCGCCGGCACCCGGTGGCCATATCAATCCGCTAGTCCTGGCGGCGGCGGCGATCGCCGGCATCGATGTGATTTACACCATCGGCGGGGCACAGGCGGTAGCGGCGCTTGCCTACGGCACGCAGACCATCGCGCAGGTCGACAAGATCGTGGGCCCGGGCAACGCATACGTGGCGGCGGCCAAGCGCCGGGTGTTCGGTACTGTGGGCATCGACATGATCGCCGGGCCCTCGGAAATCCTGGTGATCGCCGACGGCTGTGCCGACCCTGACTGGGTGGCCATGGATTTGTTCAGTCAGGCCGAGCATGACGAGATCGCCCAGGCCATCCTGCTTTGTCCCGACCCGGCCTATATCGAACGCGTGGCCGCCAGTATTGACCGTCTGCTGGACTCCATGCCGCGCCGCGAAATCATCGCAAAATCGCTGTCCGGGCGCGGTGCGCTGATACGTACGCGCGATCTGGCCGAGGCCTGCGCGGTGGCCAACGACATCGCGCCGGAGCACCTGGAACTGGCGGTTGCCGATCCCGAAGCCTTGCTGCCGCTGATTCGGCACGCAGGTGCGATCTTTATGGGGGTGCATTCCAGCGAGGCGCTGGGCGACTATTGCGCCGGGCCCAACCACGTGCTGCCGACTTCGCGCACTGCGCGTTTTTCCTCGCCCCTTGGAGTCTACGATTTCCAGAAGCGCTCCAGCATCATCAAGGTTTCACCCGCCGGCGCGGTAACTCTCGGCCGCATCGCCGCCGAACTGGCGCACGGCGAGGGCTTGCAGGCGCACGCGAAGTCGGCCGAGTACAGGATCCCCTGAAGTTCCTCGTTCAATCCGGCGGTACTGCGCCGCCAATGCGTTTTCCCGCACGCATTTGACCAAGACATGCATGTCATGAACACCATCCAGAACATCATCCGGCCAGAAGTGCTTGCCATGAGCGCCTACCCGGTGGCCGACGCCGCCGGCATGGTCAAGCTCGACGTGATGGAGAGCCCTTACTCGCTGCCTGACTGGCTGGCACGCGAAGTAGGCGACAGCGTGGCCGGCTTGGCTCTCAATCGCTACCCGGTGCCGAGCATGACCCGGCTGCGCGCCCTGATCGCCGAGAAGATGGGTGTGCCCGCGGGGTTTGATGTCCTCTGCGGCAACGGCTCGGACGAGTGCATCCAGTACATCACCGCCGCCTGCGCCCGCGAGGGCGCGGTGGTGATGGCGCCGGCGCCTTCGTTCGTGATGTTCCAGATGCATGCCTTGTTCTATCGGCTCAAATTCGTGCCGGTCAACCTGCGTGACGATTTTTCACTCGATGTCGACGCCTTCATCGCGGCGATGGCCGCGCACCAGCCGGCGCTTACGTGGCTCGCCTACCCGAACAATCCGACCGGCAGCCCGTTTTCGATGGGTGAGGTCGAGCGCATCGTGCGCGCCGCCCCCGGTCTGGTGGTGATTGACGAGGCCTACCAGCCCTTTGCCGCCGATTCCTTCATGCCGCGCCTGGCGGAATTCCCGAATATGGTGGTCATGCGCACAGTCTCGAAGATCAGCCTGGCGGGCGTGCGCCTGGGTTATGTGGCCGGCAGCCCGGGATGGATTGGCGAGTTCGACAAGACCCGTGCGCCGTTCAACATCAGCGTTGTGGCCGAGGCGGTCGCCATCAAGATCCTGGAGAACAAACAGGTTCTCGACCTGCAGGCGGCGCGGGTGCTGGCCGAACGCGCGGTGGTCGAGCGTGGCTTGACGGGGCTCGCTGGGCTGCGGCAGTATCCAAGTGCCGCCAACTTCATCTGCGTGCGTATCGTTGGGCCAGCGGGGCGCGGGACGGCGGTGTTCGAAAGCATGAAGCGACAGAAGGTGCTGGTGAAAAATTTCTCCGGTGGCCATCCGATGCTGGATAATTGTCTGCGCCTGACCATCGGATCACCGGCCGAAAATCGTGCGATGCTGCTGGCTCTCGAAGTTGCATTGGCGGATACTTGAAGCGGCGCGCGTGCATGCCCGAATACGCGAGTGTGGATGCGCCGCTGCGACTTGCGAACCATGGCTCTACCCGGCGTGGACGAATTTCGACAGCCCGTTGGGCTCAACCAGGGACGCGTCCCGCGCCAGCGCCCTGATTCCGCAGGAAAGCCGCAAGCATGAGAACCGCTGAAGTCACCCGCAATACAAAGGAAACGCAGATTCGGGTTCGCTTGAATCTCGATGGCAGCGGTTTGGCCGCGTTTGTCACAGGCGTGCCTTTTCTGGATCACATGCTTGACCAGGTCGCCCGTCACGGCCTCGTGGATATTGATGTCGCGGCCACTGGCGACCTGCACATCGACGCCCACCATACGGTCGAGGACATCGGCATCACCCTGGGGCAGGCCTTCGCAGCCGCCATCGGCGACAAGAAGGGCGTGCGCCGCTATGGCCATGCCTACGTGCCCTTGGACGAGGCCTTGTCGCGCGTGGTAATCGACCTATCGGGGCGCCCCGGGCTTGAATTTCACGTCGATTTCAAGCGCTCGATGATCGGCGCCTTCGACGTCGATCTGGCGCACGAGTTCTTCCAGGGCTTCGTCAATCATGCGCTGGTGAGCCTGCACATCGATAACCTGCGTGGCGAGAATGCGCATCATCAATGCGAAACCGTGTTCAAGGCGTTCGGGCGGGCGTTGCGCATGGCATGCGAAGCCGATCCGCGCGCTACCGACAGCATTCCCTCGACAAAAGGTTCGCTTTAGTCGCTTTGCCGCGGGCGCTGCTTTTTGCCAATCCACCGAAGCCTCAACTACTGATCTGATGCAAACCGTAGCAGTCATCGATTACGGCATGGGCAACCTGCGTTCGGTTGCGAAAGCGATCGAACATGTGGCACCCGCAGCCCGTGTGGTGGTGACCCACGACCCGCTGGTGATCGGCGGCGCCGATCGCGTGGTTTTTCCGGGCCAGGGCGCAATGCCGGACTGCATGCGCGAGATGAGCGCTTCGGGATTGCGCGAGGCCGTCCTCACCGCCGCCGCGAACAAGCCGTTTCTGGGCATCTGCATCGGTATGCAGATGTTGTTCGATTTCAGTGCCGAGGGCGATACGCCAGGCCTTGGCATCATCGGCGGGCAGGTACGCCGCTTCCCCGCCGGCATGACCACAGGGGACGGCGCGCGGCTCAAAGTGCCGCATATGGGCTGGAACCAGGTCACCCAGGATCGCGAGCATGCCTTGTGGGATGGCATTGCCGACGACAGCCGCTTCTACTTCGTGCACAGTTTTTATCCCGACCCCACCGATCGCAATGTAGGTGCCGGCTCGACGGACTATGGGATACACTTTACCTGCGCGCTTGCGCAAGGTAATATTTTCGGCGTACAGTTCCATCCTGAAAAAAGCCATTTGGCCGGCCTTCGACTATTTTCAAATTTCGTCGCATGGAATCCTTAGAAGAGATGCCCTACGAGTCCCTGACATGCGCACTGTCGCCCCGCGCCTCCCCGGACTACCAGTGGCCAAGGTCTCAAACCATGCCGTCCCTCCGACCAATCCTTGGGCGACGTCGGCCGCAACGATCCTCGTGAAAACCATCCTGACACAAGCATGTTGATCATCCCCGCGATTGACATCAAGGACGGACACTGCGTTCGCCTGAAGCAAGGCGACATGAGCGACGCGACGGTGTTTTCCGCAGCGCCGGCGACGATGGCGGCGCACTGGAAGGCGCAGGGAGCCAAGCGCTTGCATATCGTTGATCTCAACGGCGCGGTCGCCGGCAAGCCGAAGAACGAGGCGGTCATCAAGGCCATCATCGCAACCGTCGGGGAGGACATGCCGGTACAACTGGGCGGTGGCATTCGCGATCTGGATACGGTCGAACGCTATCTCGACCATGGCATCACTTACGTGATCATCGGCACCGCCGCGGTCAAGAACCCCGGCTTCCTGCATGATGCTTGCGGTGCGTTCCCGGGCCACATCATCGTGGGTCTCGATGCGCGCGACGGCAAGGTCGCCACCGACGGCTGGAGCAAGCTGACCGGGCATGACGTGATCGACCTGGCGCGCAAGTTCGAGGATTATGGCGCCGAGGCGATCATCTACACCGACATCGGGCGCGACGGCATGTTGGGTGGCATCAATATCGAAGCGACTCGGCGCCTGGCGCAGGCGATGAAAATCCCGGTCATCGCCTCGGGCGGTCTGGCCAGCGTCGATGACATTCGAGCCCTGAAAGAGATCGAGGGTGAGGGCGTGGTTGGCGTGATCGCCGGCCGCGCGGTGTACGACGGCACGCTGGATTTTCAGAAGGCCCTGGCCGAAGCCGGGAAATAGTCGCGCCTGGCGGCGCTGTCGCGGCGCTTCGAGGAATCCGCCGCGGTCATTCCAGCCCAGCCCGGTTGCCCGCCATCCCTATTTGCATCTTCGCGCTTGCCGCAAGAAAAATTTCATGCTTGCCAAACGAATCATTCCATGCCTCGATGTAACGGCGGGCCGTGTCGTCAAGGGCATCAACTTCGTCCAGTTGAAGGACGCCGGCGATCCGGTCGAGGTCGCGCGGCGCTACGACGACCAGGGCGCGGACGAACTGACCTTCCTGGACATCACCGCAAGCAGTGACGACCGCGACATCATCCTGCACGTCATCGAGCAAGTCGCCGCACAGGTATTCATACCGCTGACCGTAGGCGGCGGCGTGCGTCGTGTCGAGGATGTGCGGCGCCTGCTCAATGCGGGCGCGGACAAGATCAGCATCAACACCGCGGCGGTGCAGAATCCGCAACTGGTGGCCGATGCCGCCGGCCGCTATGGCGCGCAATGCATCGTGGTGGCGATCGACGCCAAGCAGGTCGCGCCCGGGCGCTGGAGTGTATTCACCCACGGCGGGCGCAACAATACCGGCATGGATGCGATCGATTGGGCGCGCCGGGTCGAGGCGCTGGGCGCCGGCGAAATCCTGCTCACCAGCATGGACCGCGACGGCACGCGCAACGGCTTCGACCTGGGCCTCACACGCGCCGTGGCCGACGCGGTTTCAGTGCCGGTGGTGGCCTCCGGCGGTGTCGGCAGCCTCGATGATCTGGTCGATGGCGTGACCCAAGGCCGCGCCGATGCGGTGCTCGCGGCCAGCATTTTCCACTTCGGAGAATTCACCGTGGGCCAAGCCAAGGCGCGCATGGCCGAGCGCGGCATCGAGGTGCGTCGATGACTGCGCAGCAGCCACCGGCATCGACCGGCAGCGGGAATGTGGCGACTGCCGCGACCTCGGCAGCCTGGCTCGACGCCATCGCCTGGGATGAGCGCGGCCTGGTGCCGGCGATCGCGCAGGAGGCGGGCACCAATAAGGTTTTGATGGTGGCATGGATGAATCGCGCGGCGCTTATAGCCACGCTCGACACCGGCCATGCGGTGTACTGGTCGCGCTCACGCGCTCGCTTGTGGCACAAGGGCGAGGAGTCCGGGCACCGTCAGAAATTAGTCGAGGTGCGTATCGATTGCGACGCCGACGTGGTGCTGCTCAAGGTCGACCAGATTGGCGGCATCGCCTGCCACACAGGGCGCCACAACTGCTTTTTTCGCAAGCTCGAAGGCGATGCGTGGGTCGAGGTCGACCCGGTCCTCAAGAGTGCAACCGAGATCTACCGAAAATGAGTGAAGATGTGCTGGAGCGGCTGGGCCGGGTCATCGCGGCGCGGCGCGGCGGCGATCCGGATAAATCCTATGTCGCGCGCCTGCTGGCGCGCGGCGAGGATGCGATCCTGAAGAAAATCGGCGAGGAGGCCACCGAAGCCGTGATGGCCGCCAAGGACGGCGACCCCACCCGCATCGTCGCCGAATTCGCCGACCTCTGGTTTCATTCGCTGATCGCCCTTGAACATTACGGCTTGAGCGCTGCCGATGTGCTGGCCGAGATGGCGCGCCGCGAAGGCCTCTCGGGGTTGGAAGAAAAGGCCGCGCGGCCGGATTGACGGCTGTCGCAGGCGCCGCGGAAATCGATTTCCATAGATTGACCATGACCCAAACCACGCTTAGCGATCCCGACTGCCTGTTCTGCAAAATCGCTGCCGGCCGCATTCCCAGCCGCAAGGTCTACGAGGATGACCTGCTAATCGCCTTTCACGACATCAATCCGGCCGCACCAGTGCACTTCCTGGTGGTGCCCAAGGAGCATATCGAATCTCTTGCGCATGCCAATGCACGGCATGAGCTGCTCCTTGGTAGAATGTTGTCACTGGTGCCAAAATTGGCGCTGGAACAAGGATGCAATCCGGGCACCTCAGGTGGTTTCCGGGTGGTTGCGAACAACGGCCGCGAAGGCGGTCAGGAAGTTTTGCACCTGCACCTGCATGTCATGGGTGGCCCCCGACCGTGGAAGCGCGGCTGAAAATGGGGCGGAAGTGGCGTGACGCGTGACAGCCCCGCATTCGATGGAACTGTCGCGCGGTAATTGAACGTGGCCAAGCAACAATAAGAACCGACGCTGCGTATTGACTGTCGACAACCACGTTTCAAGGAGTCTTTCCATGGGTTCGTTTTCGATTTGGCATTGGCTGATCGTTCTGGTCATCGTCATGCTGGTGTTTGGCACCAAGAAGTTGCGCAATATGGGTTCGGATCTTGGTGGCGCGGTCAAGGGCTTCAAGGACGGCATGAAGGAAGGCTCGGCTACTGCCGCCAATGCCGCCGCGGAACAGGCGAATCCGGTCGAGCCCGGCAAGGTCGGACAGACCATCGACATCAAGGCCGAAGAAAAGACCAGAACCTAGGCGGCGGTTTGATCGCGACCGCGAGGCGTCGAATCGGCAAGCGGCCGGCACGGCGATTTCAAATGTTGACCACTGGGTCTTCCTAAAACACCATGTTTGACGTTGGTTTATCCGAAATGATGGTCATCGGCGTGGTGGCGCTTCTGGTCATCGGGCCGGAAAAGCTGCCGCGCGTGGCGCGTACCATCGGTGCCCTGATGGGGCGTGCACAACGCTATGTGAGCGATGTGAAGGCCGATATCAGTCGCGAGATCGAACTCGACGAGTTCAAGAAGATGCAGACCACGGTGACCGAGGCCGCGCAGAGTCTGCAGAGATCGGTCAAGGAAACCATGGCCGGCTTCGAGGCCCAGGCTTCCGAAATCAACAAGCTTGCCACTGACGGTCAGACGCCCGCACCGGAAGTTGCGCCGCCATCGGCCGATGCGCTCGCTGCTGCTGACGATGCGATCCGCCAGTCGCTCACCTCAAGTGACCCGGGCATTCAGGACCCGGTCGGTCAGCCACCGGCCCTGCACAGCACCCAGGCCTCGCTCGCACTGGAAGAGCCGCTTGCGCCGCCCGCCGCATCGGTCAAGGCCGGCTGATCGCCGCTTCAAGCGGATTCCAAACCACATGAGTGAAGCGATCCAGGACACCTTCATTTCGCATCTGGTCGAATTGCGCGACCGGCTATTGCGCAGCGTGATCGTGTTCGTGGTGTTGTTCGCGCTGGCTTTTTTCGTATGGCCGAAGTCCGGGCCGATCTATGACTTTTTGGCCCTGCCGCTGATCACATCGCTGCCGCAAGGCACCAAAATGATCGCCACGTCGGTGATCTCGCCTTTTCTGGTGCCGCTCAAGGTCACGGCGATGTTCGCCTTCCTGGTCGGACTACCCTTTTTCCTGTACCAGGCCTGGGCGTTCGTCGCTCCCGGCCTCTATAGCCACGAGAAGCGACTGGCGGTGCCGTTGGTGGTGTCG
Organism: Burkholderiales bacterium; assembly: GCA_043786185.1. Lineage (GTDB taxonomy): Bacteria > Pseudomonadota > Gammaproteobacteria > Burkholderiales > JAEUOS01 > JAEUOS01. The sequence continues at coordinate 4,574 of JAYVWK010000015.1, read as the reverse complement.
AGCACGGTGTTGTTTCTGGCCGGGATCGCTTTTTGTTACTACTTCGTGTTCGGCCAGTTCTTCGCCTTCATAAATTCTTTCGCGCCGGCCTCGATCACGCCGGCGCCGGATATCGAGGCCTACCTGGGCTTCGTGCTCACCATGTTCATCGCCTTCGGCGTCACCTTCGAGGTGCCGGTGGCGGTGGTGGTGCTGGTTCTGACCGGCGTGGTGGACGTGAAGAAACTCAAGGAATGGCGCGGCTATTTCATCGTGGTCGCCTTCGTTGTCGCCGCCGTGGTGACACCGCCGGACGTGGTTTCGCAGTTCGCGCTGGCTGTTCCGATGTGCCTGCTATACGAAGTGGGTCTGTTTTTCGCGCAGTTCGTGAGCAAGCGTGCGACCGAGGAGTCGTCCAAGTCCGATGGCGAGGCCGCTCCCGAGTCCAAGAACTGACAGGCAGGGACGTGTCTGCCGCGTGCGCCTTGCATGAGCGCGAGGCCGACACGGCGCATTGATCGGCACAAGTCGGAGGCGAGTTTCAGGCAGGGCCGCAAATAGTCGGAGCGCGGTCTCGCAAGGGCATTTTCGAGTACGGTGGCAAGACCGGCGGCAAGACCGGCCGTATCTGTCGCGGTGTGCGTCGCGCAGTCCTGCCGCGCGTGCGCCTACTCGGATTCGTCGCGTGGTTTACGCTGCGGCCGTGGCCTCTTGCCCACCGTCACGCTGATGTCGATCGCCTGTCCCTGGCGTACCAGCTTCAAGCGCCCGGCGTTTCCCGGAGTCAGTTGCGCGATCAGGTTGAGCATGCCGGCGGCATCACGCACTGCCTTGCCTTCAACTTCGACCAAAACGTCGCCCGGCTTGATGCCGGCGCGGTCGGCAGGCCCGTTGCGCACCACGCCGGCGATCAGCACCCCTTGATCCTTGGGCAATTTGAACGATTCCGCCAGTTCCGGCGTGATGTCCTGGGGTTCAATGCCGATGAAGCCGCGCGTTACCGTACCGTTGGCGATGATCTGGTCCATCACCTGGCGCGCCATGTTGGCGGGAATTGCAAAACCGATACCGGCCGAACCGCCGGAGCGCGAATAGATCGCGGTGTTGATGCCGAGCAGTCGCCCCTGGGCGTCCACTAAGGCGCCGCCTGAATTGCCCGGGTTGATCGCGGCGTCGGTCTGAATGAAATTCTCGAACGTGCTGATGCCCAATTGCGAGCGGCCCAACGCGGAAACAATACCCAGGGTCACAGTCTGGCCCACGCCGTACGGGTTGCCGATGGCCAGCACCACGTCGCCTACCTGCGCAGCCTCGGGACGTCCGAAGACGATGGTGGGCACATTGGGCAGATCGATCTTGATCACCGCCAGGTCGGTTTCAGGGTCACCACCGACAATCTTGGCGCTGGCGCGGCGGTTGTCCGATAGCAGAACCTCGATTTCTTCGGCCGACTCGATCACGTGAAAGTTGGTCAGGATGTAGCCCTGGCTGCTGACAACCACGCCCGAGCCGAGGCTTGAAGCCCGGCGGCTGCCGCGCTTGTCGCCGGCGTCACCGCCGAAGAAGTGGCGGAACAGCGGATCATTCATGAACGGGTGCTGCGCAAGCTTCACTTCCTTTGAAGTGAAAATGTTGACCACCGCCGGCATCGCCAGGCGCGCGGCTTCACTGTAGGAGAATGGCTTCTGCGCGTTGCTGCCCGCAGCGGGCGGCGCGGCGGGTACAGGTGCGGGCTGCGCGGTAACTACGGCAGAAGCGGCGGGCGACGACTTGGCGATCCAGTCCGGCTTGAGCGTGGAAACCACGAACCAGGCAGCAAGGCAAACCGTCGCGCTCTGCGCGAAAATCAACCACAAATGGCGAAGCATGGGGACGAAATGAGAACAACAACGATTCTGGAAGCGCTGGACGAACTGCTCGAACCGGCGCGCTTCCGCGATTATTGCCCAAACGGCATGCAGGTGGAAGGAAAGTCTGAGGTCCTGCGCTTAGTCACCGGCGTGACTGCCAGCCTGGCGCTGATCGAGGCTGCGATCGCAGCCGGCGCTGACGCGCTCCTGGTGCACCATGGCCTCTTCTGGAAGGGCGACGACATGCGGGTGATCGGTCCGCGTCGACGCCGCCTGGCGTCACTGCTCGCGCACGAAGTAAACCTGCTGGCTTACCACCTGCCGCTGGACGCGCATGCCGAACTGGGCAACAACGCGCAACTGGGGCAGCGACTCGGCCTGGTCGCCACGCAGCATTTCGGCGAGCAGGAGATTGGCTGCGCCGGCGATCTGCTAGCCCCGGTAACTGCCGGTGCCTTTGCCGCGACCGTCCGGGGCTTGTTGGGGAGAGCGCCACTTCTGGTGGGCGACGCCGATCGCACGGTGCGTCGCATAGGCTGGTGCACAGGCGGCGCGCAGGGCTATTTCGAAGCGGCGATCGCAGCCGGCTGCGACCTTTACATGAGCGGCGAGATATCCGAGCAAACCACGCATCTGGCGCGCGAGTCCGGCGTGCCGTACGTCGCGGCGGGGCACCATGCTACCGAGCGCTATGGCGTGCAAGCCGTAGGCCGGCATATCGCCACGCGATTCGGCATTCAGCACCAGCACATCGACATCGACAACCCTGCCTGACGAGGGCGGGTGACCCGGCAACGCGATCCGATCGCCGGCCGGCACTCTGCAAGGGCAATGCGCACCTGCCCGAAGCGGCCTCGTTCAGGGCGCGACGCAATCAGGGCTGGTTGCGCGACGCGGGCCTGCCGTTGCGAAAAAGCCCGGCGACGAAATATCGCAACAGAGCTTCTTGGGCGTTTTGCCTACTTTTTCAGCGAATCACGGATCTCCCGCAACAACACCACATTTTCGGGTGTGGCCGGTGGCGCCGCCGGCACCGCCGGTTCCTCGCGCTTCAAGCGGTTGATCTGCTTGACCAGCATGAAGATGATGAAAGCGAGGATCAGGAAATTGACCGCCACGGTGATGAAATTGCCGTAAGCCAAGACCGGGATGCCGGCCTTCTTGACATCTGCCAGCGCTAACAAATTGCCCGGATTCTTGCCCAGGATCACGAATAAATTCGAAAAGTCCAGCGAGCCGAATATCGCTCCGACAAACGGCATGATGACGTCCGCCACCAGCGAATCGACGATTCTGCCGAATGCGGCCCCGATGATCACACCCACTGCCAGATCGATGACATTACCTTTGACCGCGAATTCGCGGAATTCTTGAAGCATGCTCATGGTTTCCCCAAGTTTAAGTGTACGAATGCGCCTGCGTTTGCTTGCAGTTGCAGCATTCGAGGCTAATAGCCTGCCTGCAAACTGGCAAGGACGGGTTTCGAATTTCGCTCTAAGATCATGATATGAAAGATATTTTCCTGAAATCCTTTGATCCCGCGCGACGATCCGGTATAATTTTGCGTAGCGTCGCCGATTTCAGTGGCACGAGTGATTTCCCCGATCCCTTAAGGCTCTTTTCCCATGAGTAACGAACCAGGCGCCGACAGCGGTCGGCGCAGCGCGATTGTTGCCACTTCGGTGGTCGGCGGTATTGGCGCATTTTGCACCGCAATACCGTTTGTCGCCACCTTTGCGCCGTCTGAGAAAGCGCGGGCCGCCGGTGCGCCGGTGGAAGTTGACATCAGTAATTTGAAGGAGGGTGAGATGATGGTCGCCGAGTGGCGCGGCAAGCCGGTGTGGATCTTGAAGCGCAGCAAGGAAATGCTCGATTCGCTGGCCAAGACCGAGTCCAAGGTGGCAGACCCGAAGTCGGAGCGCAAGCCGTCAGAACTGACGCCGGAGTACTGCCGCAACCAGGCCCGCTCGATCAAGCCCGAAGTGCTGGTGGCCGTCGGTATCTGCTCGCATCTGGGCTGCTCGCCATCCGGGCCGTTTCCCACTGGCGCCAATATCACGCTGGGTGACGACATGGGCTTCGTGTGTCCCTGCCATGGCTCGACCTTCGATCTGGCCGGGCGCGTCTGGAAGGCCAAACCGGCGCCGGACAACCTTGAGATTCCACCGCACAAATATTTGTCTGATACCCGGTTGCTGATCGGCGACGACAACAAGGGGGCTTGAAAGCAATGGCAGCTGGCAAAAAAGAACCGGTTTTGGTGACCGGCCTGGGCGCTCTGGACAAACCGGCAAGCGGCCTGCTGACTTGGGTCGATCAGCGTTTCCCGTTGATGGAAAACTGGAAAGCGCACCTCTCCGAGTATTACGCACCGAAGAACTTCAACTTCTGGTATTTCTTCGGAGCCCTGGCAATGCTGGTGCTGGTGATCCAGATCGTCACCGGCATCTTCCTCACCATGCACTACAAGCCCGTCGCGGCCAAGGCCTTCGAGTCGGTCGAGTACATCATGCGCGAGGTGCCCTGGGGCTGGCTGGTGCGTTACATGCACTCCACCGGCGCATCGATGTTTTTCGTGGTGATCTACCTGCACATGTTCCGCGGCCTGATCTACGGCTCGTATCGCAAGCCGCGCGAACTGATCTGGGTGTTTGGCGTGATGATTTTCTTGACCCTGATGGGCGAGGCCTTCTTCGGCTACCTGCTGCCGTGGGGCCAGATGTCCTACTGGGGCGCGCAGGTGAT
>JAYVWK010000014.1:0-2878 GCA_043786185.1 Burkholderiales bacterium | reverse complement strand
ATGACGTCGAGGCGTGGGAAAAGAAATACCTGACGCGCTAAATCGTTGGAACCGCCGATGGACGCCGATGAACGCAGATAAAGTCGATATTCAATATCCGCGATTTGAACGTAGTTTTCTAACCGGCGATGGTTTTCGTTACTCATCGGCGTTAATCGGCGTTTATCGGCGGTTGCATAAATAGGGGGCAGCAATGGAAGTCACCAAGATACTGGCCCAATTCGTGGTCGATTCGCGCTATGCCGACATTCCCGACAAGGTCAGACACGAAGCCACTCGCTCGGTGCTGAACTGGCTCGGCTGCGCGGTCGGCGGCGCGCGGCACGAGTCGATCGACATTGCGCTCGCCGCGCTGGCTGCGTTTTCCGGCCCCGCGCAGGCGAGCGTCCTTGGGCGCGGCGAGCGACTCGACATCATGCACGCGGCGCTCATCAACGGCATCAGTTCGCACGTATTCGATTTCGACGACACGCATCTGAAGACCGTGATACACCCGAGCGGACCGGTCGCCTCGGCGCTGCTGGCGCTTGCGGAGCACAGGCCGATCAGCGGCGCGGATTTCTTGCACGCCTTTATTCTGGGTGTCGAAGTCGAGTGTCGCATCGGCAACGCGGTCTATCCCTCGCATTACGACGTGGGCTGGCATATCACCGGCACGGCCGGCGTATTCGGCGCGGCGGCGGCGGTCGGGCGCGTGTTGGGACTCAACCCACAACAGATGACGTGGGCGCTCGGCATCGCGGCCACGCAGGCGGCGGGGTTGCGCGAAATGTTCGGCACCATGTGCAAGCCGTTCCATCCGGGCCGCGCGGCGCAGAACGGCATGACCGCCGCCTTTCTCGCGTCGAAGAACTTTACGAGTTCCGAGCGCGGGATAGAAGCGCCGCGCGGATTCGCCAACGTGCTCGCGACGGCGCGCAACTACGACGCGATCACCGAGGGTCTCGGCAAGACGTGGGAAGTCGCGCTCAACACCTACAAGCCGTTCGCGTGCGGCATCGTGATTCATCCGATCATCGACGGCTGCGTGCAGTTGCGCAACGAGCACAAGCTCGCGGCGGACCCGATCGAAAGCATCACGCTGGGCGTGCATCCGCTGGTGCTCGAACTCACCGGCAAGAAGACGCCGCAGGTCGGCCTTGAAGGCAAGTTCAGTGTGTTCCATTCGGCGGCGGTCGCCATTATCCACGGTGAAGGCGGAGAAAAGGTCTACAGCGATGCCTGCGTGCGCGATCCGCGGGTGATCGCGTTGCGCGAGAAGGTGAGCGCGGCAGTGGACAAGACCGTGCATGAGGACGCCGCGCATATCGCAATCAAATTGAAGGATGGCCGCACGCTGAAAAAACACGTCGAGCATGCGCTTGGCTCGTTGTCCCGGCCGATGAGCGATGCCGATCTCGAGGCCAAATTCCGCGGGCTGGCGCAAGGCATGCTGTCGGCGGCCGAGACCGATGCGCTGATTAAATTGTGCTGGGTGGTCGAAACGTTGCAGAGCGCGGGAGACATCGCGCGCGCGGCGGTGCCGGCGGGCGCCACGAAAAAGGCGCAAGCATCTTAGTTGCACTGTGTTATTAAATGCCATCTACCCGCACGTACGGTTTCCCGCACCACGGGCATTGCGAAAGATGTCGAGCGATGGCGCGCGCCAGGCGAAAGCGCACGGTGGCGATCGACCACGGGATGTGCCGTTGCATCGGACCGAGCCCCGCGCGGGCGGAAGCCTTCGGATACGGGAGGCGCTTTGAGTCGAGCGGGGTTTTTTTTGACTCCGGAGAGCCGCTCCAGCATGAGAAATCCATAGGCAGCGATGCATAAGCTTGCATGATGATGAAAGCCGCGCCAATTGCGCCCTTCGTAATGACCAAGCCCCACCTCCTGTTTGAGTTCCCGGTAGTCACGCTCGATGCGCCAGCGCATCTTGACGGTGGCCACCAGTTCCCGGAACGAGATGTCCGCCGGCAGGGTGGACATGAAATAGCGGGTGGGCTCGGTTTCACCTTTGGGCCATTCGATGAGCAGCCATTCTTGCCTGCGGGGTCGATCAGCGTGCGCGGCGCGCACGCGTACCCGCGCAAAGCGCGAGGAGAGCGCTGCGTTGGTACCTTCGCGCCAAGTCAGGGTGCGATAACTGCTCGAGGGCAGCGCCTGTGCGAGTTCGCGCACGCCGATCGGCTGGTGAGTTTCATCACGCAGCACACGGGTGCGGTGCCGGCCACGGCCCTGCTTAACCGGTACGGGCGCAGGTTCGTGCTCATCGCACCAGACCGCGGTCGCCGGCCGTATCCCCACCGCGTAGGTCAGCCCATGTGCGCTCAAACGATCGCGCAACGCCGCTTCATCGCCATAGCCGGCATCCATGAGCACCGTGCCACGCGGAATCCCGGCGGCCAGCGCCGCCTCGATCTGCCTCCAGGCCAGCGCGCCCTTGGTGGCAAAGGCGATCTCCTTGGGCACCCCCGCACGCTTGCAGCGCCCTTTGTCTTTGGCCCACTCCTGCGGCAGATACAGCCGATAGTCCAGCGGCACACTGCCATCGACAGTGGCCAGCGACAGGCTCACCGCCACCTGGCAGTTGTCGGTCTTGCCCAACTGCCCGCAGTATTGGCGGGCCACCCCGACCGAGTGCTTGCCATACTTGCGAAAACCCGTGTCATCGATAATCCAGAAGCAGGGTGCCTGCCCCGCTTCGCTCAGCACCGGAACCACTTCGCGTGCCACCGCCGCGAGCAACGCCGCATCGCTCCACTGCGAGTCGGCGACCAGGTGATGCATCGATTGATGCGCCGAGCGCACATCCTCTGGATGTACCCGCGCCGCCATCGGCTCCACACTCTTGCGCTGTCCCGGCAGCATCAGTCCCCGCAGATACCAGCGCGCC
>JAYVWK010000013.1:0-3649 GCA_043786185.1 Burkholderiales bacterium | reverse complement strand
GCCCAGGTAATGCGCCTCGGCCTCGCTCTTGAGACCGATGTTGCCCAGCAGCCCGGTCAGCAAGGCGCGATGGACCTGATCATGGGTGGCCGGCTTTTCCGAGAGGCGCCATTCGAGTTCGGCCACCAGCTGCGTCAATTGCGAATGCACGTCGCGCCATTCGCGCATGCGCCGCACCGAGAGGAAATTTTTCTGGCAAGCGGCAGCCAGCTTGCGATTGGTCAGCTCGTCGCGCGCCTCCTCGAAAAAAGCCCACAGCTTGAGATAGCCGCCGAATTCGGATTTCTCGTCCTTGAAGCGTGCATGGGCTTGATCGGCGGCGGCCTGGCGCTCCAGCGGCCGATCGCGCGGATCCTGCACCGACAAGGCCGAGGCGATGATCAACACTTCGGCCAGTGCCTGGCGATCGCGGCCGCCCAGGATCATGCGGCCGATGCGTGGGTCGAGCGGCAGGCGCGAAAGTTCCTGGCCGGTGCGCGTGATGCGGTTGTCCTCGCCCAACGCACCGAGTTCCTGCAGCAACTGGTAGCCGTCGGCGATCGCCTTGGGCGGCGGTGCTTCGAGAAACGGGAACGCCTCGATGTCGGCCAGCTTGAGCGACTTCATGCGCAGGATCACCGACGCCAGCGAGGAACGCAGGATTTCGGGGTCGGTGTATTTAGGACGCGCCGCATATTCGTCCTCGCCATACAGGCGAATGCAGATGCCAGCGGCAACCCGGCCGCAACGGCCGGCGCGCTGATTGGCGGCGGCCTGCGACACGTTCTCGACCTGCAGTTGCTCGATCTTGTTGCGATAGCTGTAGCGCTTGACGCGCGCTAAGCCGCTGTCGATCACAAATCGAATGCCCGGCACGGTGAGAGAAGTTTCCGCAACATTGGTGGCCAGCACCACGCGGCGCACCGGACCACCGGCGCGAAAGATGCGCTCCTGGTCCTGCGGCGACAGCCGCGCATAGAGCGGCAGGATTTCAAGTGTGGCGCGAGTACCGGTAGCGTGCCGGGTCAGGAGCTCGGCGGTGTCGCGAATCTCGCGCTCGCCGGGCAGGAAGATCAGGATGTCACCGCGCCCCGCGGTCGTGCATTCATCGACCGCGTCGACGATCGCGTCTTCGATATCGCGTTCGTCGTCCGGCGCCATGTCGGGGTGGCGCACGGGTCGATAGCGGATCTCCACCGGATACAGGCGGCCGGAGACCTCGATCACCGGCGCCGGACCGTGGGCCGATGCGAAATGCCGTGCGAAGCGCTCGGCATCGATGGTGGCGGAGGTGACGATGACCTTCAAGTCCGGTCGGCGCGGCAGTAGCTGCTTCAGGTAGCCCAGCAGGAAATCGATGTTGAGCGAACGCTCGTGCGCCTCATCGATGATCAGGGTGTCATAGGCTTTGAGGTCTGGGTCGCCCTGGGTTTCGGCCAACAGGATGCCGTCGGTCATCAGCTTGATATACGCATCACGACTGGACTTCTCGGTGAAGCGGATCTTGTAACCAACCGCGCTGCCCAGTTCAGTGCCCAGCTCCTGCGCGATGCGCGCGGCGGTGGCGCGCGCGGCGATGCGCCGCGGCTGCGTGTGACCGATCAAGCCGTGAATCCCGCGCCCGAGTTCGAGGCAGATTTTCGGCAATTGCGTGGTCTTGCCGGAGCCTGTTTCGCCACACACGATGACCACCTGATGCGAGGCGATCGCACGCGCGATGTCGGCGCGGCGTGCCGACACCGGCAATTCCTCGGGATAGCTGATGATCGGCAGGCGCGCCCGGCGCGCGGCTTCCTGCTGGGGGGTGAGCGGCATAGGGCGCGGATTCTAGCGGAGGCAAGGCTGCCACGGCAGCTTGTCGCGACGAAAAAATTTGGGCGCTTGGCGGATGTCGCGCGGTGTGCGCCGTATAGAATGGTCGGCCCCCGTCGTCGCTATCGCACCCGCCCATGCGCCCGAACCAAACCGCCGATTTCGTCACCTGGTTCCGCTCGGCCGCACCGTGGCTGCATGCCTTTCGCGGCAAGACTTTCGTCATCGCCTTCGGCGGCGAGATTGTCGAATCCGGGCAGGTCGAAACCTTGACGCAGGACATCAACCTGCTGACCTCGATCGGCATCCGCGTGGTGATCGTGTGCGGTTCGCGCCCGCAGATCAATGCCGCCCTGGCCGTGCGCGGCCTTTCAACCGAGTTCCACAAGGGCCTGCGCATCACGCATCCAAAAGCCATGGATTGCGTCAAGGAAGCGGTCGGCCGCCTGCGTATCGAGTTCGAGCAACGCTTTTCGTTCGGCCTTCCCAATACGCCGATGGCGCAGTCCGAAGGCGTGCGCCTGATGAGCGGCAGCCTGATCACCGCGCAACCGGTCGGAGTGATCGATGGCATCGACTTCCAGTTTTCCGGCAACGTGCGCGATATCGACGCCGAAACCGTGCACCATGCCCTGGGCAACGGCGACATCGTGTTGCTCACGCCGATCGGCTATTCGCCAACCGGCGAGGCATTCAACCTGATGATGGAGGATGTGGCCGCCAGCGTCGCCATCGCGCTGGACGCGGAGAAACTGATTTTCCTGATCGACGCGCCGGGTCTGCCGCCATTGCCCGGACCTAAGACCAAGCGCGCGCGCGCGCAGGAAATCTCGCGCGAACTGGCCGCCGCCGAAGCCGAGAAACTGTTCAAGGCCGCGGCGCAATCGCCCGAGCTTTCCGGCATGAGCGAGGACACCATGCGCGCGCTCGATGCGACCGTGCGCGCTTCCAAAGGCGGGGTGGCGCGCACCCATCTGATACCGCGTGAAACCGACGGCGCGCTGCTGATGGAACTGTTTTCCTACGGCGGCATCGGCACCATGATCACCGAGGCGGGCCTGGAGAATTTTCGCGACGCCACCATCGAAGATGTAGGTGGCGTGCTCAAGCTGATCGAACCGCTGGAAGCCGACGGCACGCTGGTGCGCCGTGGCCGCGAGAAACTCGAGGCCGAGATCGGCCAGTTCTCGGTGATCGATCACGATGGCGTGATCGCCGGCTGCGCGGCGCTCTACCCGTTCACGCGCGAAGGCGCCGCCGAAATGGCCTGCTTCGTGGTGTCGCCCGGCTACCGTGGCCACAACTATGGCGAACGCCTTTTGTCGCGGATGGAATCAAAGGCGCGGCAAATGCGCGTCAAGAATCTGTTCGTCCTGACCACCCGCACAGCGCACTGGTTCATCGAGCACGGTTTTGTGGAAAGCTCGCTTGACAACCTGCCTGACGCTAAGCAAAAACTCTACAACTTTCAACGACAGTCGAAAATTTTCATCAAGCGGCTGTAGCGAGCCGAAACACCAGGTCCGGTCATCAGCCCGCCGGTTCTCGATGACTTGCAGCGCCAACCCGCTGGCACCGCATGCACAGGCGCGGCGGACACCGTAAAATGCGCGTTCGGAATGTCGATAATCGGAGTACAAGCAATGGCTCGGATGGTGCAATGCGTGAAGCTCGGCCGCGAGGCCGAGGGCTTGGACTTCCCCCCTTACCCGGGCGAACTGGGCGCCAAGGTGTGGCAAGGCATCTCCAAGGAGGCATGGGCCATGTGGCTCAAGCACCAGACCATGCTGATCAATGAAAACCGGCTGTCAGGCGCCGATCCGCGTGCGCGCAAATACCTGATGGAGCAGGCGCAGAA
>JAYVWK010000012.1:0-4578 GCA_043786185.1 Burkholderiales bacterium | reverse complement strand
ACGTCGGGAAACGCCTCGATCGGCAGGTTGCCCACCGCCCGCAAGCCGAAAAAAACCAATGCCACGCAAGCCACCAGCACAAATACGCGCTGCGTGATGGCGAACCTGATGATCTGTTCAAGCATGATGAACTGTGCCGCCGTGTGAGATCAGGAACCGGAAGCCAACTCGGATTGCAGCAGCAAGGCACCGCCGATTACCACCCGCTCGCCCTTGGCCACGCCGGACCTGACATACGCAAACTCGCGATCCTGCACCGACAGATCGACCCGCCGCTTGATGAACACCCCGGCTTTGGTTTCCACGAACACGAAGCTGTACAGGCCTTCGGTCACCAGTGCGCTGTTGGGCAGGCGTACCGCCACATGGCCTTCGTTGGTCAGCAGCGAAACGCGGGCGTACATTTCGGGCTTGAGCAAACCTTCGACGTTGGGCAGATCGCAACGCACCTGCACGCGGCGCGTCTCGGGGTTGACCACCTGGCCTACGCGCGTGACGCTGGCGCGAAAGGTTTCGCCCGGATAGGCGTCAACGCTCACGCTGACCGCGAGCCCCGGCCTGATGCGCGCCAGATATTTCTCCGGCAGGTCGATCAGCACCCACAGGCGCTTCAGGTTGGACACCACGAACAGCGGCTCGGCCATGCCGGGCTGCACCTCCATGGCCGGATTGGCACGCCGCTCGGCCACCACCCCGCCGACCGGGGAACGCAAGGCCAGCCCGCGGCCGTCGACGCCATCGACCGGCGCCAAATTCTTCAGGCGCGCGCGGGCGCGCTGGGTTTCGGCTTGCGCCTGCGCGAAATCCGCCGCCGCCATCTCGTAATCCTTGCGCGGCAGCACTTCCGCGTCCAGCAGCGTGCGCGCACGCTCCATGCCCAGCTTCTTGCGCCCCTCGTCGGCCTCGGCCTTGTGCATATCCGCTACCGCGGCGGCCAGATCCGGCGCATCGATGCTGACCAGCACATCGCCCGCCTTGACGGCGTCGCCGGCGGCTGCGCGCAAGCCGACAATGCGACCCGCCACCGGTGAACTGATGCGCGCGGTGACATCCTCGTCGTAGGCGATGCGCCCATTGAGCGGCTCAGCCAGCGGTAGCGCGGTCTCGACCGCCGCCTCTATGCGCACCGCGCTCAACTGCGGCGCGCCTTCCGCGAACTGCAGCTGGTTCGCCACCCGCAGCGGCGCTGCAGCCTCCGGTGCGGGCGCACTGCCACCACCGGCGCCGCGCACCAGGTAGCCGGCGGCGCCAGCCATCGCCGCTACCGCCAGCAAACCTGCAAGGGTTCGAACGTTCATTTTTGCGGCTCCCCGTCTGAAACTGTGTCGTCAAGCGCGCCCGCGATCAAGGGCGCCGGCTCGATACTCGCCTGCCAGGCGGCCAGCGCTTTGGCGAAATCCGCGCGCGCGCCCGCTGCCTCGGCAAAGATGGCCTTCAGGATGCGCCGCGCGTCCAGCAGGTCCATCACACCAATGGCGCCATTGCGAAAGGCGAATTCCGCCGCGTTGCTGCTTTGGTTGGCGGCAGGCATGAGCTCGGTCTCGAAACGGAGGCGACGCTCGCGCGCGGCATCGAGGTCGCCGCGCACCCGCAGCAACTCGGCGCGGGCGACACCGCGCACCTGCTGCAGGGCATCTCGCGCCGCGTACCAGTCGGCCTGGGCGCGCGCGATTTCGCCTTCGTTTGCGTGGCGCAGGAACAGCGGCACCGAAAACCCAACGCCCATACTGTTGCCCGAGCCGCCGGGATTGGCGTCGCTCGAAGGCCAGTGCTCGAACTGCAGATTGACCGTCACATCGCGGGTACGCAGCGAACGGGCCAAATCGCGCGCCCGGTCCGCCGCTGCCACCCGCGTGGCTGCCGCACGCACATCAGGACGCCGCGCAAGGAGTTCCTCGATGGCCGGCGCGTCGACCATGGCATCGCCCATTGGCCACGGCGCTACAGCGCGGATCGCCGCGGCATCCGCCTCGGCGGCGAAGAGGAGCGCCAGCACCACCCGCGCCCGCGCCAGATCGGCAGCCAGCGCGACCGCATCGTTGCGGGCCCGTGCGTCATCCACGCCGATACGTGCCACGTCGGCACCCGACAAATCGCCGGCACGCAGCCGCTGCCGGGCCGCAGCCAGGGTGCGCGCGGACAACTGCACTGTTTCCCCGGCCGTCACCAGCCTCTCCTGCGCTGCCAACAGGTCGAAATAGGCCTGGCGCCCGGCCAGCAACTGGACGCGTGCCACGTCCGCCAGGTCGGCACCGGCAGCCACGCTCAGCAGGCTGGCTGTCGCCACCCGCAGGCCGGCCTTGTCACCGCGTTCGAAGGTTTGCGAAAGGGCGACGATCGAATCGACCGTCTTGTCGCGCAGACTGCCGCTGCCGATGCCGCGACTGCGATTGATGTTCTGGGTCAGAAGGCCCAGCTGCGGATTCGGTTTCTGCCCAGCGGTGATCACGTCCGCGCGCGCCTGCAGGACCGCGCTGCGCGCCAGGGCGATGCCGCGATTGTTCTCCAGCAGCAGTTTCTCCGCCATCGGCAAGGACAGGTTTGCGAGGTCTGCCGGCGCCGGCGCCTGCGCTGCCGCCAGGCCGCTCGCCAGCAGGGCCAGGCCCGCCAGGCCGGCAAGCCTGCGTTTCATGCCTGCTCCTCCATTGCGCCAGGCGCCTGCAGCGCCTTCGGCAACACCAGCGTGAAGCGGCTGCCGCCCGCCTGCGGGCATGCAACACCCGCCTGGCCGCCGTGCAGCTTGGCCACCATGTCAACTAAGTACAGGCCGACGCCGGTGCCGGCGATGTCGCTCACGTTGCTGCCGCGAAAGTAGCGCTCGAACAAGTGGGCACGGTCCTTGTCGGGAATGCCGATGCCTGCGTCGCTGACGACGATACGCACATGGTCGCCGCCGTCCTCGATGCCGACGTCGATCGGACTGCCGGGCGGCGAATACTTGATGGCGTTGGAAATCAGGTTGCTGATCGCCTGGAACAGCAGGCGCGGATCGCCGGTGATGCGCAGAGCCGGCGCGGGAAAGTCCTCGCGCAGCAATGCGGTCGGGGCCACCTCGCGATGCATCTGGCAGGCCTGGCGCGCCAGCCCGATCAGATCGACCTCTTCACGCTGCAGGCGCACATCGCCGTCGAACACCCTTGAGGTGTTGAGCAGGCTGTCGATCAGACTTGTCATGCGCATCACCGCCGCCCGGATACCGCGCGCGCGCTCGGCCAGTTGCTCCGGCGTCAGCCGCTCTTTCATGCGGATCAGGCGCTGCGCATGACTGTCGATGATGGTGAGCGGCGTGCGGAACTCGTGCGAGGTCATCGACACGAAATTCTGCTGCTGGGTGGTCAGACGGCGCTCGGCGGCCAGGGCCTCGCGCAGCGTTTCCGTCTGAGCGCTCAAGGCCTCCTGGCTCAACACCAGCTTGACCGCGTTATCGCGGAACACCAGCACCGCGCGCGCCATTTCCCCGATCTCGTCGCGCCGGCCCGCGCCCTCGATCTCGATATGCGTCTCGTCGGCGGCCAGGCGATGCATGCGCTGCGCTAAGTCAAGCAATGGATCGGAGATCGAGAGCGTGATGAAGATGACCGCCGCCACCAGGCAAAAAGCCGCCAGCAGAATCGCGCCTAAGATCAGCGCGCGCGAGGTGCGATACACATCGGCCTCGCGCTCGGTGGCCATGCGCGCTCCGAGCACGTTGTGATCGACCAGGCCTGCCAGGGTATTGCTGGCCAGGTTGAAGGCCTCGTGTGAAACGTTGCGGTAAAGCTCTACGCCTTCGCGCCGGCGCCCTTCGGCAGCCAGTGCGATCACGCGGTCGGCGACCTGCCGGTAGGTATCCCATTGCAAGGTGAAACGCGCATACAGGGATTTCTCCGCCGCATCCTGATACGACTGTTCATAGGCGGCACGGGCTTTGCCCAGCGCCTGCTCAAGGCCCGCCAGCTCGCGCTTGAAGGCAGCCACGTCGCCGGCTTCGAGCGCGATCAGGCTGCCGGCCTCGGCAGCGCGGAAGTCCGAGATCAGGTTGTTGAGTTCGCCCAGCATAGGCGCGGCGCGCAGCCAGTGGCTGCGGATTTCCGCCGATACCTCGTTGAAGGTGCTCAGGCGGTTGATGCTGAACAGGCCCACGCCGATGACCATCAGCAGGAACAGGGCGAACACCAGCGACAGGCGCGCGCGGATGGAATGCGGGTTGATCATCCGCGATTGCCCAAGCGAGCGTTTTGCCCGCGCCCGCGATTGCCCGCCAAAGGCTCAGGGCTCAATGATGCCACCCGCCGCCGCCTTGACCGCTGCCTCGATGCGCGTGGCCACACCGAGCTTGTTCCTGGCGCTTTCGACATGAAAGTCCACGGTGCGCTTGGCCAGCCCGAGAATGATCGCGATCTCCGCCGAGGTCTTGCCGCGCGCCGACCAGGTCAGCGCCTCGACTTCGCGATCGCTGAGCGACACGCTGTGCGGCCAGATTTCCATGCGTGCCACCCCTGCCAGGCGGGCCCGGATGATGGTCAAGAGAATCTCGAAATCGATCGGCTTGGTGACGTAATCGTCGGCACCCAGTTGGCGGCCGCGCAGCTGGTGCTC
>JAYVWK010000011.1:0-2541 GCA_043786185.1 Burkholderiales bacterium | reverse complement strand
AGGCTCAATTGCAACCCGCCAACACCCGCGTTGGGATGATGATCGGCGCCCATTTTCTCTAACTGTGCTTTGAGGAATGCGCGGTCGTTGAGTTGTTCGTCGGTGAAGCGTCCTGGATGATATTTCTGGATAGATTCGGTGATGGTGAGGCGGTCGAAGGGTTGCGCCAAGTTGATGGTATGGCCCTGATATTGCACCACCGCGTGGCCATGCACGGCCTTCGCGGTTTGACGGAACATTTCCTCGGTCAAATCCATCATGTAGCGATAATCGCGGTAAGCTTCGTAAAACTCGATCATGGTGAATTCGGGATTATGGCGAGTTGAGAGCCCTTCATTCCTGAAGTTTCGGTTGATCTCGAATACTTTTTCGAAGCCGCCGACCACCAGGCGCTTGAGATAAAGTTCAGGCGCGATGCGCAGGAACAATTCCATATCCAGCGCATTGTGATGGGTGGTGAAAGGCTTGGCCGAAGCGCCGCCGGGAATGGGGTGCATCATCGGTGTTTCGACTTCGAGATAGCCGCGCTCTACCAGAAAATTGCGGATGGTCTGAATGATTTTCGAGCGCACCAGAAAAGTTTTGCGGGTTTCTTCGTTGGTGATCAGATCAAGGTAGCGTTGCCGATATTTGGCTTCCTGGTCGGTCAGACCGTGAAATTTTTCCGGCAGTGGGCGCAGGGATTTTGTCAGCAGGCGGAGCTCGGTGACGCGCATCGACAGCTCGCCCTTGTTGGTCTTGAACAGCGTGCCTTTAGCCGCGATGATATCGCCCATGTCCCAGTGTTTGAAAGCCTCGTGGGTTTTGGCGCCAACACCTTCGTCGTTGATGTAGAACTGGATGCGGCCGCTCATGTCCTGCACGGTGGCAAAGCTGGCCTTGCCCATCACGCGCTTGAGCATCATGCGCCCGGCGACAGCGACGCTGATATTTTTGGCTTCCAGCGCTTCCTTGTCGGTTTCGCCATGTGATGCCAGCAAGTCGCCCGCCATGTCTGTGCGGTCAAAGTTGTTGGGGAAGGCAACACCTTGCTCGCGCAGCTTCTTCAGCTTTTCGCGACGTTCGGCAACGAGCTGGTTTTCGTCCTGGGGTGGGGTAACTTGTTCGTTTGTCATGATGGCAATCTTGAGGAAATTAAACTTCCGGCGAGGATTTCACTGGCCGGCTTGGGTTGTAGTGATCAGTTCAGGTTTTGATCTTGAGCATGCGCTGCATAAGTGCTTCACTGGCTCGGCCAAATGCGCCGTTTTTGGCAAGATCCTTTTGCGCTCCCTCGGTGTCCCCTTTTATTTTCTTTATGACGACAGTAGCGGCGACCCGATGAAACTCTGCATGGAGGGTGAAGATTTCGTCGTGAACTTCTTTCGGCAGCAACCTCCTTTCGCCTTCCTTCTCGTTCCATTGACCGAACTGGCAATGGTTCTCTTTTCCCACTGTGTCTGCATTCAGCTCGATTTTTCCATTGATGAAGTCACGGAAACGCGATTTCCATGCGGCATGATCCGCGATTGCCTGATCAACTTCATGTTTGAGAGCCATCTTTTCCTCCTGCGGATAGGTGTTAAAAACCTAACGTAAAAATCATCATTAGTCGAGTTGTTTCTGGTGCGAGAGCCGTGTTTATACCCCTTGCTTCAAACTCGCACTGATGAAGTCGTCGAGGAGGTCACCGTCGAGCACACCCTGAGTATTGCCGACCTCGTAGTTGGTGCGTAAATCCTTGATGCGCGACTGGTCCAGCACGTAGGAGCGGATCTGGTGGCCCCATCCGATATCGGTCTTGGTGTCTTCCATTGCCTGTTT
Source organism: Burkholderiales bacterium (assembly GCA_043786185.1). Classification (GTDB taxonomy): domain Bacteria; phylum Pseudomonadota; class Gammaproteobacteria; order Burkholderiales; family JAEUOS01; genus JAEUOS01. The sequence goes on along the minus strand of JAYVWK010000011.1, from coordinate 738 downwards.
CTCTTCGTTGCGCTTGCGCAGTTCCAGCTCGTACAAACGGGCTTTCAGCATGCTCATCGCCTCGGCGCGGTTCTTGTGCTGTGAGCGGTCATTCTGGCACTGTACTACGACGTTGGTCGGCAGATGAGTGATACGGATGGCCGAGTCGGTTTTGTTGATGTGCTGGCCGCCTGCGCCAGAGGCGCGGAAGGTGTCGATGCGCAGATCGGCGGGGTTGATATCGACCTCGATTGAATCGTCCACCTCGGGGTAGACGAATACACTGGCAAAGGAGGTGTGGCGACGGTTTCCTGAGTCGAAAGGAGATTTTCGCACCAGACGGTGCACGCCGGATTCAGTGCGCAGGTAGCCGAACGCATAATCGCCGCTGACCTTGAGTGTAGCGCTCTTGAGGCCAGCCACTTCGCCGTCGGATTCTTCAAGGATTTCAACCTTGAAGCCCTTTTGCTCGCAATAGCGCATGTACATGCGGTACAGCATCGAAGCCCAGTCCTGCGCCTCGGTGCCGCCGGAGCCGGACTGGATGTCGATAAAGCAGTTGTTGGGATCCATCGGGTGAGAAAACATGCGGCGGAATTCCATTTCCGCCACGGTTTTTTCCAGCGCTTCAGCATCTGTTCCGACACTTTCCAGAGTGGCGTCATCACCTTCTTCTTTGGCCATCTCGAACAGGTCGGCACTGTCGTGCAGACTCTGGTCGAGCTTTTTCAGCGTATCAACAATTCCTTCCAGGGTGCG
>JAYVWK010000010.1:0-3014 GCA_043786185.1 Burkholderiales bacterium | reverse complement strand
CAGGACCTCGCCGGCTACCGCAATCGACCGGTATTCATCTCCGGCGCTTCGCACGTGCCGCTTCCTGCGGAAGCGGTTCGGGAATGCATGCCGTTGCTGTTGCAACTGCTCGAGCAGGAAGAAAGCCCAGCGGTACGCGCGGTCCTGGGCCACTTCGTGTTTGTTTACATCCATCCCTATATTGACGGGAATGGCCGCCTTGGGCGCTTCGTCATGAACTTCATGCTGGCCACCGGTGGCTATGTGTGGACCGTAGTCCCAGTGCAACAGCGCGTCGAATACATGGCTGTCCTCGAACAAGCCAGCACCTCCCGGAACATTGGGCCCTTCGCCGGGATGCTCGCCCGGCTTGTACGCGAGCAGGCGGCCACCCCTTTGAGCCGCGCGTCACAGCGAGAGGATTAGCACCTAACGAAGCCCCGAATTGGGATCGCATACCAGCCTCAGGCTTCATCGTCTTCACTCACCTGGAAGCCCACGCCGGCCGGGGCCGCCATGACAGCAAGGTCGTCGAGGAACTTTGCGCCCACATCTTTGTAGCGCCAGCCGCTTTGCGACGCGCTATGGGCGCCCGTCGCAGGAGCGGCTATGCGAAGCGAAATACTCCGACTGCGCCAGACAATTTGACTGGAGTTGTTCAAGGTGCGCGGCGGTTTCCTGGGTCGTGCGGGAAATCGTGCTCGCCTCCTCGCTCATGGTCGAAATGCGCTCCATCGCCTGCGCTATTTCCGTACTCGCCTGCTTTTCTTCCTGAACCGATGCGGCGATTTGGGCCACGCCGGCGGACGCCAGTTCGGCACTTTCCCTGGCTTCAGAGATGGCTGCCTCGACGGCGCTGGAAAGCGCGTTGCTTTGACCCAGGCTTTCAAGACCCTGCGCCACCGTGTTCCTCACCTCGCTCGTGCAGGTGTCGATATTCTCCGTGAGCGCTTCGATTTCCCTCGCAGCCTGTGAAGACCACTCGGCGAGTTGCCGCACTTCATCGGCAACGACCGCAAATCCACGCCCTTGCTCGCCGGCCCGCGCCGCCTCAATGGCTGCATTCAGTGCCAGAAGATTGGTTCGACTTGCCAACCCCTGTACCTCCTGCGTAATGCGGGAGATGGATGCAGCCGATTCGACAAAGCCTTCGACGCTGGTTGCAATCCGCTTAACGGTGCCCTCTGCCGCCCCAATCCCTGCGACCAGATTCGCTACTTTCAGCGCCCCGTCGGCCGCCTTGGAACGGCTCAGATCGGCCTGGCCTTGAACCTCGCTGGAACAATCTGAAACAGAGCTGATCGATAGCGTCAGTTGTTCGATGGCAGCTGCGCTACGACCGGTCTGTTCACTTTGAAGGGTGGCCGATTCAGCCAATTCGGCCGACGGTGCCGACAAACCGCGCGCCGAGGCCTTTGGCGACGTCGCCGCTGTCGGGGAAGCTGACGTGCAGGTGGATGCGCTCGCGCAAGCTGGGGAAGCGCGTGGCGAACGGAAGCAGGCCGAAACGCGGGAAGTCGGGACTTTCGCGTTAGCCGGGCAGCAGCGCTGCACGCATCGTCATGTTCGCTATGCTATTCCAGCCGCGAAGCCAGGCGCGGGCGCGCTGAAATTCGGTCTTCCGCGTGCTCTGGTACGATCAACTTTTGTTCACAAGGATGTCGCCATGGCCATCACATTGCAGTCTTTGGGAATCGAGCGTCTGGGAATGGAAGACCAACTCGCGTTGCTCGACCAGTTGTGGGAAAGCATCACTTCGGCCGGCGGGCCGCCGTTGACCGACGCGCAGCGCCTGGAATTGGACCGCCGCCTGGCGGACCATGAAGCCAATCCGGATGATGTCGTCTCGTGGGACGAAGTGAAGCGTTCAATCTCCGAGCGGATCAAGCAGTGACCCTGGCGGTCACGTTCAGGACTGCGGCGCGCAGCGAATTTGATGAGGCGGCACTGCGGTACGAAGCGAATCGTGTGGGACTGGGTGCCGCTTTCGTGGCTGCGATTGGCCGGACCGCATCGATTGCGGCGGAGAACCCGCTGCGCCATCCCGTTATCTACCGGAACATCCGGCGTGTGCGCGCCCGGCAGTTTCCCTATAGCGTGTTTTATGTTGCTGAAGCGGAGCGCGTTGTCGTGCTGTCGGTGTTTCATTCGAGCCGCAGCCCGGTGATCTGGCAACAGCGCGTCTAGCAGCGACCATCGGCCACTCGACCTGGTACGTGGCCAGCCTCCCAGTGGGTTAGCATCCGCCGCATGGCACACATCATCCCCGACGGCTGGCAGGCGCTGCCGGCCAGCGCCAGTGCGCAACGCGAGTTGCAAACCCTGCATGCACTGGCCGACGGCCTGCCAGCCGGCTATACAGTACTGCACGGCGTGCACTGGACGCGCATCCATGAAGGCCATCAAGTATTCGGTGAAGTCGATTTCGTGGTGCTGGGTCCTTCCGGGCGGGTGCTTCTGATCGAGCAGAAGTCCGGCTTTTTAGCCGAAGGCGAGCATGGCCTGGCCAAGACTTATGGCGACAAGACCAAGAGCGTGCCGGCGCAAATGGCGCGCACCGCGAGCGCCATCGACGGCCGCTTGCGCCAGTTCTGCAAGGGCGTGAAAACACCGATCGAAACCCTGCTCTATTGCCCGGACTTCACCGTGAAGCAGCCGGGCAATGCCGGGCTCGATCCCGCGCGTATCGTCGACGCGCCGCGCCGCGCGCACCTGTGCCGCAGCATCGAAGCGATCCTGCCGGCCGACGAGCCGCCCTTTGCCACGCGCGCCTGTGCCTTGCGTTTTTTCGCCGGCATGCTCGACCTGGTGATCGATGTGAACGCCGTGGCCGGCCAGGCCGGCGCGCTCTACACCCGATTGTCGGAGGGCCTGGCTACCTGGGCGCGGCGCATCGATATCACCCCGCATCGCCTGCGTGTCACCGCCACCGCCGGCTCGGGCAAGACGCAGTTGGCGCTGGCGGTATTCCGCGATGCGCTGGAAGCCGGCCGCCGCCCGCTCTATGTCTGCTACAACCGGCCGCTGGCCGACCA
>JAYVWK010000009.1:0-2851 GCA_043786185.1 Burkholderiales bacterium | reverse complement strand
CCTAAGCGCGATTGCGGGATTGCCTCGATGCCGAGCGGGGCCAATAGCGCCGTGATCTCGCGCAGCTTGCCGGCGTTGTTCGAGGCGACGACAAGCTGTTTCATGGCTTGCCGGTGGTGGACGCGATCGCAGCGCGCTGCTGGCGCACCAGATCGGCGATGCCGTCGCTGGCCAGGGCCACCAGCGCATCCATCTGGGCGCGGGTGAAGGCTGCGCCTTCCGCCGTGCCCTGCACTTCGACGAAGTTGCCGGCGCCGGTCATCACGATATTCATGTCGGTGTCGCACTGCGAGTCTTCGGCGTAGTCGAGGTCAAGCAGCGGATGGCCCTCAAACATGCCGACCGAAATCGCCGCCACATGGTCGGTGAGCGGGTCGGTGGCGAGCGCACCGCTCGCGCGCAGGCCGTTGATGGCGTCGCGCACGGCGATCCAGGCGCCGGTGATGCTGGCGGTGCGGGTGCCGCCATCGGCCTGGATCACGTCGCAATCGATCTGGATGGTGCGCTCGCCCAGCAGGTTCAGGTCGACCACCGTACGCAGGCTGCGGCCGATCAGGCGCTGGATTTCCTGGGTGCGGCCGGATTGCTTGCCGCGCGCGGCTTCGCGATCATTGCGGGTATTGGTGGCGCGCGGCAGCATGCCGTATTCTGCGGTCATCCAGCCTTGCCCACGGCCCTTGAGAAAGCCGGGCACTTTGTCTTCGACACTGGCGGTGCAGATTACCTTGGTATCGCCGAATTCGATCAGCACCGAGCCTTCGGCGTGGCGGGTGTAGTTGCGGGTGATGACGACGCGGCGCAGTTGGTCGGGCCGGCGTCCGCTGGGGCGAATTGCATTCATGGTTTCTTCCTCGTTAAAACAAAAAGCCCCGCCGAGGCGGGGCTTTTCTTGATGCCTGAGCCTGAAAGATCAGTTCGGGCGGGTACCGACCACTTCGATTTCCACACGGCGATTCTTGGCGCGGCCTTCGGCAGTCTTGTTGTCGGCGACCGGCTGCTTCTTGCCTTTGCCTTCGGTGTAGACACGGTTGGGCTCGATGCCTTTCGACACCATGTAAGCCTTGACCGCTTCGGCACGCCTGACCGACAGCTTCTGGTTGTAAGCCTCGCCACCGATCGCGTCGGTGTGACCCACGGCGATGATCACTTCCAGGCTGATCCCTTTAAGTTTTCCGGTGAGATCATCGAGCTTGGCTTTGGCTTCGGGCTTCAGCACAGCTTTATTGAAGTCGAAGAAAGCGTCAGCCGCGAAGGTGACTTTTTGTGCGACAACTGCTGGAGGCGCGGGTTTCGCTGCGGGGGGCGCCGGCTTCGCTGCCGGTGGCGGCGGCGGCGGTGGCGCAACTGCAGCGGGCTTCGGCGGTGCGGGCGGGTTACAGGCTGCGCCTACGATCGGCGCGTCGCACTCGCAATTCGCGGTTGCCGGAGTCCAGTAACCGGTGCGATAGCACAGATTGCCGATTTTCGGATCGCCGAAATTCGAATTGCGCACGATGACACCACGCGAATCCTGAACGTAGGCGTCTTTGCTGTTCTGGGCTTGAGCGGCTACGGACACTGTGAGGCCGACCGCAGCCAGCAACATGCCCATTTTGAACGAAATTTTCATTTTTCTCCTCTATGCGAAGTGGGATTGATTTATGGAGCCGATGCGTCTTTTCCCGATTATCAAACAAAAACGCTCGGGATGCACGCAGAAATCAAGGTCATTGGCACGGCTTTCTCGCAGACCCACCTAATCAGGTCCGTCAATGGGCCACCGCTTGGACTTAAAAAACCCCCGAAAAGCCCCTGTCAAGCCCCTGCTCTGAGCAGATTTTGCCATAGCTCCGCGGTGGATTCCAATTCAACGCGGTCGCCTTTTTGCAATTGTTGCTCTTTTACAACACGCAATCCCGCGATCCATACGTCGGTAACGTCGCTGCGGTCGGCGGTATAGACCAAATGCGAAACCGGGTTGTACACCGGCTGCATTTCGAGGCGGCTGAAGTCGACTGCCACGAGGTCGGCCGCCTTGCCCGGTTCAATCGAACCTATGTTGCGCTCAAGGCCCAGTGCGCGGGCGCCGTTTAGGGTGGCGGCACGTAGCGCCGCATGTGCGGGCAGGATATCGGCGCGGCCGGAGGCGCCCTTGACCAGCAAGGCAGCCAGGCGCATCTCGGCGAACATGTCGAGGCGATTGTTGGAGGCCGCGCCGTCAGTACCGATGCCCAGGTTGAGGCCCGCATCGAGCATGGCGGCCACCGGCGCGATACCGCTGGCGAGCTTCAGGTTGGACGCCGGGCAGTGGGCCACCGAAGCGCCGTGGCGCGCCAGCAGCGCGATATCGGCTGCATCCAGATGCACACAATGCACCGCGATGGTCTGCGGCCCGAGGATACCCAGGCGCGCCAGGCGCTGTACCGGGCGCACGCCATGTGCCTGGATGCCGTTGGCCACTTCTTCAGCGGTTTCGTGCAGGTGAATATGCAGCGGCAGGCCGAGTTCCTCGGCATAGCGCGCGACCTTCTCGAAGGTCTTGTCGGCTACCGTGTAGGGCGCGTGCGGCGCCAGGCAAAACGACAGCAGGGGCTCATGCCGGCGCGCGTCGCGCAGCGTCAGGCCGCGCGCCAGGTAATCGTCGGGGTCGCTCGCGTAGGCGGTCGGAAACTCGATCGTGATCAGACCCAGTGCGGCGCGCATGCCAAGTGCCAGATACGCGTCGGCCGCGGCTTCGGGAAAAAAATACATGTCGTTGGCGCAGGTCACCCCGCCCTTGAGCATTTCGGCTGCCGCCAGCAGCGTGCCGGCGCGCACGAAGTCGGCCGATACATGCTTCGCCTCGGCCGGCCAGATGCGATCGTTGAGCCAG
>JAYVWK010000008.1:0-5020 GCA_043786185.1 Burkholderiales bacterium | reverse complement strand
GGTTTTCCTTTCAGGGTACTGAAGTTGCGCCCGGCGCGATCCACGATCGGCCCCGGGCAGGGGATGCCCGCCTGCGCAAGGTGGGCGGTTAAGTCCAGGTAAAACGGCAGCTCAAGCTCCGTCAACTTCTCGAAGATGGTCAGGACGTATTCGCCCGCGCTGGTGGTGAGAAAGAAATTGCTGTTCTCTATGCCCGACGCGATACCCTTCAGGGCGAGCAGATGGCCGATATCGAACCCTGCCAGCCATGGCGCGAGTTCATCGGGTTTGACGGGCGTGAAGACGGCCATGGTCGAAGCTTTATCGCCAGGCGCCAAGGCCTGGAGAGCAGGTCAGAACGTGCCGATCACCCACATCGGAACACTAAGGTTGTGCGCATCCGCTGGGCCTTGTGTCGGCGAGGAAAACTGGCCATCACCCTTCTGGTCGATCAGCAAATACGGCGTACCGCCCGGAGGCGTCACGCGCACCATGTACAGCCGGCCGCGCATGCGGAACTCCTCGACCTTGTCGCCGCCACGCTGGAGAATCGTGATCTGCGGCTCCAGCGTCGGATCGATCGTCATGCGTGGCGGGGGTGGCACGTCGGCCAGCGGCTCGAGTTTCTGGCCCTGGCCGGCCTGTTGCGCCTGTACCGAAAATGCCATCAGGCCGGCAAGCGCCAAGGCGCGGAAGGGTGCTTGATGTGTTTTCATGATGAGCCCGATTGTAGCAAGCGAGCCGACTTCACAGAGCAAGCAAGCCTTCCCGCTCGGCGGCCGAAGGCGAGAAGCCGCGCTCTTCGTAGAACTTGAAGATGGCCTCGACAACTAAAGCCGGCTCATCGATCACCTGCATCAGTTCAAGGTCGCGCGCCTCGATCATGCCGCCGCCTACCAGATCGCTCCTGATCCAGTCGAGCATGCCTTGCCAGAATGCCTGGCCGACCAGGATGATCGGCATTCTTGGCGCCTTGCCGGTCTGGATCAGAGCCAGGGCCTCGGTCAACTCATCCAGGGTACCGAAACCGCCGGGCATGACCACATAGGCGCAGGCGAATTTGACGAACATGTATTTGCGCGCGAAGAAATGCTTGAAATAGAGTGCGACATTCTGGAAAGCGTTGGCATGCTGTTCGCGCGGCAGTTCGATGTTGAGCCCCACCGAGGCGCTCTTGCCGTGAAAGGCGCCGCGATTGGCCGCCTCCATCACGCCCGGCCCGCCTCCGGAAATCACCGAAAAACCGGCGTCCGACAACAGGCGTGCGATCTGCTCGGCCTGTGCTCCGATCGGGCTATCGGCCTTGATGCGCGCCGAGCCGAAAATCGATACCGCCGGCCGCAGCGGTTCGAGGCGTTCGGTAGCCTCGACAAACTCCGACATGATTCCAAAGAGGCGCCATGCCTCGCGCGCGGAATGGTCCGCAGCCATGTCGGCGCGGTTGACTTTGATTGCCATATTCGAGATTTCCATGGTCCTGGTTGCAAACACTGGCACCAACCGCGGCCGCGCCACTTGCTTGCTGGCGTACCGCAACCGGCAAATCCTGCCAGAATCGCAAACTTTATCAGGGAGTGCGGAATTCCGATGCCAAGATTGCTGATGGTCGACGGCTCGTCGTACCTGTATCGCGCCTTTCACGCATTGCCCGACCTGCGCAGCCCGGAAGGCCTGCCGACCGGGGCCATGCACGGCATGGTCAGCATGCTCAAGAAGCTCAAGGCCGAAAACCAGGCTGACTATTGCGCCTGCGTATTCGATGCCAAGGGTCGTACCTTCCGCGATGACCTGTATCCACAGTACAAGGCGCAGCGTGCGTCGATGCCGGATGATCTGGTGCGGCAGATCGAACCGATCCATGGTCTGGTGCGCGCCATGGGCTGGCCGCTCTTGATGATCGAAGGCGTGGAAGCGGATGATGTCATCGGCACCCTGGCGAAGATGGCGGCGAGTGCCGGCATCGAAACCCTGATTTCGACCGGCGACAAAGACCTGGCGCAACTGGTGGATGCGCATGTGACGCTGATCAACACCATGAGCAATGAGCGGCTCGATGTGGCGGGTGTTACGGCCAAGTTCGGGGTGGCGCCTGAGCTGATCATCGATTACTTGACGCTTATGGGCGACACGGTGGACAACGTTCCTGGCGTCGAGAAGGTGGGCCCCAAGACTGCGGTGAAATGGATTTCCGAGTACGGCTCGCTCGCAGGCGTGATCGCACACGCGGCGGAAATCAAGGGTGTGGTCGGTGACAACCTGCGGCGCGCGCTCGACTGGCTTCCCAAAGGCCGCGAACTTGTGACTGTCAAATGCGATGTCGCCGGCTTGTCGCTGGAAATCCTCAAGGCGGAAGCCGCCGATGAGACCCTGTTGCGTGAGCTTTTTTCGCGCTACGGCTTCAAGACCTGGCTGCGCGAGATGGAAGGCGGCGCTGCCGGCGCAACGTCGGGCGCGCCGCGGCCGCTTGCGCAAGCCGCCAGCGCGGCTGCGGAACTTCCCGGCGAACGCCCCAAACACTATGAGACCGTGCGCAGCCAGGCAGAGCTTCTGGCCTGGATCGCGCGGCTGGAAGCCGCCGACATCGCCGCGGTCGACACTGAAACCACCGGGCTTGACCCGATGCGATCGAAAATCGTCGGCATTTCGTTCGCCATCGAGCCCTATGCCGGTGCCTACCTGCCGCTTGCGCATACCGGGCCGGATGCCGAAGGCCAACTCGACTTCGACACCGCCATCGCCATGCTGCGGCCCTGGCTTGAGAATCCTGAAGCCAAAAAAGTTGGGCAGAACCTCAAGTACGATGCCCACATTTTTGCCAATCACGGCATCGCGCTGGGTGGCATCGTGCATGACACCCTGTTGCAAAGCTATGTGATCGAGTCGCATCGCAGTCACGACATGGATTCGCTCGCCACGCGCCATCTGGGACGCACCACCATCAAGTACGAGGCGGTGGCAGGCAAAGGCGCGAACCAGATCGGCTTCGAGCAGGTGGCGATCGACATCGCCACCGAGTACTCGGCGGAAGACTCCGAAGTCACGCTGCAACTGCACCATATTTTGTGGCCGCAGATCGCGGCCGACGCCAAGCTCAAGCGGATTTACGAGCTTGAAATGCCGGTCGCGGGCGTGCTCATGAAGATGGAACGGACTGGCGTACTGATCGACGCCGCCTTGCTCGAAAAACAGGGCGGTGAACTTGGCGTGACAATGCTGGAGCTCGAGCGCCGCGCCTATGAGCTGGCCGGCCAGCCATTCAATCTGGGCAGCCCGAAACAGATCGGCGAGATTTTCTTCGAGCGCATGAAGTTACCGGTGATCAAGAAAACCCCTTCTGGCGCCCCTTCGACCGACGAAGAGGTGCTGCAAAAGCTGGCCGAGGATTACCCCCTGCCCAAGGTGTTGCTCGACTACCGCGGGTTGTCGAAGCTGAAAAGCACCTACACCGACAAATTGCCGCGCATGGTCAACCAGGCCACCGGCCGGGTGCACACCAATTATGCGCAGGCGGTAGCCGTCACCGGGCGCTTGGCGTCCAACGAGCCGAACCTGCAGAACATCCCGATCCGCACCGCTGAGGGAAGGCGTATCCGCGAAGCTTTCATCGCGCCACCCGGCAGCATGATCATGTCGGCGGACTATTCGCAGATCGAATTGCGCATCATGGCGCACATCTCCAAGGACCCTGCGCTGCTGGCGGCCTTCGCCGCCGGCGAGGACGTGCATCGCGCCACCGCCGCCGAGATTTTTGGCGCGCCGCGCGCCGAAGTCAGTTCGGAGCAGCGTCGCTATGCGAAGGTGATCAACTTCGGGCTGATCTACGGCATGAGCGCCTTCGGTCTGGCCGCCAGCCTGGGCATAGAACGGGATGCGGCCAAGACCTACATCGAACGCTATTTCGAGCGCTTCGCCGGGGTCAAGCGCTACATGGACGAGACGCGCATCGCGGCCAAGGCCCAGGGCTATGTTGAAACGGTGTTCGGGCGGCGCCTGTGGTTGCCGGAAATCAACAGCCCGAACGGGCCGCGCCGCCAGGGCGCGGAGCGCGCCGCGATCAACGCGCCGATGCAGGGCACGGCAGCCGACCTGATCAAGATGTCGATGATCGCGGTACAGGCGGCCATCGAGCGTGAGCAACTGAAATCGCGGCTTGTCATGCAGGTGCATGATGAACTGGTTCTGGAGGTGCCGGCCGATGAACTGGCGCATGTCCGCGCCATGGTGCCGCATTTGATGGGTGCGGTGGCAACCCTCGACGTGCCGCTACTGGCCGAGGTTGGCGTGGGAGTCAACTGGGATCAGGCCCATTGAACCGGCACGGTCAGTCGTAGCAACCGATCTGATCATAAGTTCTCTGTTTAAAGTTTTGAGAATTTTTGAGGCTTTTCCGTGCTCGATCGGCGTTCGGGCTTGCCAGGTACGCGGAATGAAAAGCGCGCTGTGACCGCCGTCGCCGAGCGCGGGCGAGCAGGAAGCTTCCATGCAGCGCAGGCCCCCGCATATTCTCGTGATCGACGATGACGAGGTTGTCGGCAAATACATCGCGTCGCACCGGCAGCGCCACAAATACCGTGTGTCGCGCGCCGTCAATGGCGCCGCGGCTGAGGTGTTGATGGCAGCCGACGCGCCGGACGTGATCATTCTTGACCAATACCTGCCGGACACCACCGGTGAGGCCGTGCTCGATTCCCTGCGCAAAGACGAGGCTACGCAAGCCGTTCCGGTGATCTACCTGACCATCGACGGCTCGCGCCAGCGCTTGCGCAAGAGCATGGTCGGCGGCGCGGACGATTTCCTGGCAAAACCGTTCGAGGCCCAGGAACTGGTGGATGCGGTCAAGGCGCAGTTGCGCAAAATCTATACGCGCATGCTTTCGAATCATGACTCGACGCGCCCATCTGACAAAGGCGAAATCTTACGCATGGACAAGCAAATGCACGTTCTTGAACCTATTTTCCTCTGTTGCGGCACCGCGACCGCACCAACCAGTTGAAATTGTTCGAGTTTTGCCCTGCTTGAAGCTCACCAAAAGGGTACTGTG
>JAYVWK010000007.1:0-3726 GCA_043786185.1 Burkholderiales bacterium | reverse complement strand
TGATCGGCGCGGTGTACGCACTGGCCCAGTTGGCGGCCCATTCCGAGGTGACGGTGATGCGCATCTCGGGCCTGTCGACCTGGCGCGCGTTGGCCACGGTGCTGCGTATCGGCCTGATGTTCGCCCTTATCACCTTTGCATTCGGAGAAGTGGTGGCACCCCAGGCCGAACGCGCCGCCCAGGCCTTGCGCCTGAAGGCGCTGACTTCGGTGATCGCCCAGGAATTTCGCTCGGGCCTGTGGGTCAAGGATGATTTTCGTTTCGTCAACGTGCGCGAGGTCAAACCTGATTCGCGCCTGGTTGGCGTCAAGATCTACGAATTCGACAGCGATTACCGCTTGCAATCGATCAGCTACGCCGAACAGGGCGAATACCTGCCGCCCAACAGCTGGCGGCTGACCGGAGTAACCCGCACAGTACTGGGGCAGGGCGGGCAATCGAGCCGCATCGACAACGCAGCGGAGTATGTCTGGACCTCTGATCTCAACCCGGACATCCTGGGTGTGCTGCTGGTGCAGCCCGACAAGATGTCGATTGCCAACCTGTATCGCTATACCCGCCATCTGGCCGACAATCGCCAAAAGACCGAGCGCTATGACATCGCCCTTTGGAAGAAGGCGGTGTACCCGTTGGCGGTATTGGTCATGATGGGCCTGGCTTTGCCCTTCGCCTACATGAACGCCCGATCCGGCGGCATCTCGCTGAAGATTTTCGCCGGCATCATGCTGGGCCTGGTGTTCCATCTGCTCAACAGCCTGTTTGCCCACTTGGGGGCGATCAACACGTGGCCACCGTTTGCTTCAGCGGTGGCGCCGGCCATGCTGTTTGTGATGCTGGCTTTGCTCATGCTGTGGCGCGCCGGTCGGACCTGACGCCGACCCTGTCCGGATATGCAAGGGCCGCAACATTTTCGACGGCAGCGCAATGCAAAGGCGGCCGCACCGGCGCACTCGCGCTGCTGGCGCAAAGGCAGCCCCGTGAACCTTACCGACTGCCGGGCACGATGCCTGCAGGCAGGCTCTCGATGTAATCGCAGATCGCGCCCGGCCGGGTCAGCCAGATCTGCTCGCGGTGGCGCATGATGTGTTCGATCACCCGGCGGAACTGGCGCAGCCGATAGGGCTGGCCAAGAATGAAGCTGTGCAGCACGATCGGCATCACCAGCGGCCGGCGCACCGATTCCTCCAGCAACTCGTCGAACTGGTCGATCAGGTTCTCGCAAAACAATTGCGACGGCGTGCGGCGCGATACGCATTCGAGCGAGTCGTTGAGATCGTGGGCGTAGGGTACTGACAGGATCGGCCCGTGCCGGGTGCGAAACCACACCGGTTGATCGTCGAGCGACCAGTCCATCATGTAGGCGAAGCCGGCCTCCTTGAGCAGGTCCAGCGAGTCGTGCGACTGTGAAATGTAGGGCGCCAGCCAGCCGCGCGGCCGCGCACCCTCATGCTTCTCGATCGTGGCCGCCGCTTCGAAAATGCAGGCCCGCTCTTCGGCGACGCTCATGTCGACCTGGCGTTCACTGTTGGTGCGCCCGTGGCCGACAATCTCGTCGCCGCGATCGCTGAAGGCCTTGATCATTTCCGGGCAATAGTCGTACAGCTCGCTATTGGTCAGCAACGCATAGGGCAGGTCGAAGGCTTCGGCCAGTTCCAGCAGGCGCCAGGCACCGACCCGGTTGCCGTAGTCGCGCCAGGCGAAGCCGCGCTGGTTGGGCTGCGGGTGCGGTGCCGCATAGTCGTTGCCCAAACCTTCGCCAAACGCGAAGTGTTCAACGTTCAGGCTCAAATGCACCGCCAGGCGCTTGCCGCCGGGCCAGCTGTAGTCGGGCCGCCTGGTGATGGCGGAGTAGTCGTAACGGCCGTGGGTCTTTAACATCGCTTACCTTTCGCGTGGCATGGCTCGCCGGATTCACTTGGCTTTCGGCACCCGGCCCATCAGATAAAACTCGTCGTTGGGCCGCATCGCGGTCAGGTTCGCCATGCGGTTGGACAGGCCGAAGAATGCGGCGATCGCGCCGATGTCCCAGATGTCCTCGTCGGAAAAACCGTGACCGCGCATGGCGTCGAAATCCGCGTCGCCAATGCTGTGCGAGGCCTCGGTGATCCGAATGGCGAAGTCGCACATCGCTTTTTGCCTGGGGCTGATGTCGGCTTTCAGATGATTGGTCGCGACCTGGTCGGCCAAGAGAGGTTTCTTTTCGTAGATGCGCAGGATCGCGCCATGCGCCACCACGCAATAGATGCACTGGTTGCGCCCGGAGACGGCCACCACGATCATCTCGCGTTCGCCCTTGGAGAGCCCCGAATCGGGGTTCAACATCAGGGCATCGTGATAAGCGAAAAACGCGCGCCATTCGGCCGGGCGGCGTGCCAGGGCCAGGAACACGTTGGGCACGAAGCCGGCCTTTTCCTGGGTTTCGAGAATGCGCGCGCGGATGTCCTCGGGCAGATCCTTGATTTCCGGGATCGAGTAACGGCTGATCGGGTGACTCATGGGGAAGCCTCGGTGCGTGAAATGAGCCCCAAGTTTACAGGCGGGTGGCGGCGTCGGCGACTAAGCGCGCCACACGGTCGTTGAAGCTTGCTTGCGAGAATCGGGCCAGATGCGCAGGTGCTGTGTGCGGCTGCAGGCGCGGCTCGGTCAGCGCACGATCCAGGACCCGCGCGAAGTCGACACCGCCATCCTCGCGCGGGTCGCGATAGAGGTAACCGGTGCTGCCGTCGGCGACGGTTTCGGTGAATGGCGCCGCCTTGACCGCGAGCACCGGCGTACCCAGCACCTGGGCTTCGATGATGTTGAGGCCCAGCGCTTCCTTTTCCGGCAGGCCCGACATCAGGTAGTCTAGCTTGGGATAAATCAGCTCCGGGTGCTGCTGCCGGCCCCAGAAGCGAGCGCGCTTGCCGAGCGGCTTCAAGGCCTGCCGCAAGTCGGTGACCGAGCGGTAGCCGCCGCTGCCGAAGATTTCCAGGTTGACCGTCGGGCGCGCTGCCATGAGCGGCGCGATGATGCGAAACAGCACATCGAATTGCTTGATCGGTCCGAGCGCCGACACGATGCCCAGCGTCAGGCCGGGCGCGCGTGCGAAGGGCGCGGCCGGCTTGAGTGCGGCGTACCAGGGTTCAAACCAGGAGAACACGCGATCGCGCAGCTTGCGCGTGTCCCAGGAGTAGCTTGAGCCGGCGCGCTGGGTGTCGGCGCTGCCGGCGGCGAAGCGACCGAATTCGGCCACCCCGTACAGCGCTTCCGCATAGGCGTGGGGGATGCCGGCCGCCGGCAGGGTTGACAGCACGTGTTGCGATACCGCGTACACCAGGGCATATCGATCAAGGTGCCCGGGGCTGCGGCCGGTGAGCGGCATGTGGCAAAAGCCGGTCAACAAATGCCGGGTGTGCGTAGCTGCCACGAGTTCCGCGCTCACCGGCGCATGGGTCACCAGCCAGGAACGCTGGTTCAATTGCGGGGCGATTTGTGCGTCGGAAGCGACCCGCACCATGCGCACGCCGGACCCTTCAAGGCCGGCCCAGTGGCGTGCGTGCGGGTGGGCGTAGAGCGTGACCGTGCAGCCGCAGGCCTTGAGCGCGCGCACGAAAAAAATCGTGTACACCTCGGCGCCCAGAAGGTGCGGCTGCAGATTGACTACATGGCAATGCATGGGGCTTAGGGCCGCGCCGTTCAGCGTGCGCGCCGCAGCAAGCGTTCACAGGCGGCTGCCACGCGTTCGAC
>JAYVWK010000006.1:0-5446 GCA_043786185.1 Burkholderiales bacterium | reverse complement strand
GAATCCAGCGCCGGGCTGATCGCCTGCGAGCCGCCACGCGCGATCAACAGGGTGTAGCCGTCCGGCGCGCTGGTTCGCACGCGCTGCGATCCGATGGTGCCGGATGCGCCGACGATATTCTGCATCACCAGCGGCTGACCCATGTACTTGCTGGCGAATGCCGCCAGATTGCGGCCGGAGGCGTCGCTGTCGCCGCCCGCCGCATAGGGCGCGATCAGGGTGATCGGCCGGATCGGATAAGGTTGCGCGACCGCGGCGGACGCGACCACGCAGGTGAAAGCGGCCAGCCATGCCGCCAGGCGTCGCGCGACGAAAATCTTCATCGGTTTGTCTCCAGTGTTGTCGTGGCCGCAGGCGGACTTGCCCGCTGCCAACGAATCGCAAACGGATAGTTTACGATTCATTGTCTCATCACAACAAGGCAGGCTGCCATGTCCGTCAATCCGCCGTCGTCCTCACCATCCATGCCTGCCGGACCGATCGGCGTGCCGGGTACGCATTTGTCGGTATCGCTGACTGCCGAGTAGAATCGTTGCCATGCTTGATCAACGCGCCCGCTCACTCTTGAAGACCTTGGTCGAGCGCTACATCGCCGATGGTCAACCGGTTGGCTCGCGCGCGCTGTCCAGGTATTCGGGTCTGGAACTGTCGCCGGCGACCATCCGCAACGCGATGGCCGACCTTGAAGAACTCGGATTCATCGCCAGCCCGCACACTTCCGCCGGACGGATTCCCACACCGCGCGGCTACCGGCTCTTCGTCGACACCTTGATGACCGTGCGTCCGCTGGATGAATCGGCGCGCCAGGAAATGAAGGAGCACCTGTTGCCTGACCAACCGCAGCGGGTCATCAGCGCCGCGGCACAAATGCTTTCCGAACTATCGCAGTTTGCCGGCGTGGTGATGGCGCCGAAGCGCAAGACCACGTTCCGCCACATCGAGTTTCTCAATCTCTCGGAAAAGCGAGTGCTCCTGATTCTGGTCACGCCGGATGGCGACGTGCAGAATCGCATCCTCTTCACCAGCACGCCCTATAGCCAGTCGCAACTGATCGAGGCCGCCAACTTCATCAATCAGCACTACGCAGGCGTGGAATTCGACCTGATCCGCGGCCGTATCCGCGAAGAACTCAAGGAGTTGCGCGAGGACATCATGCGCCTGACGCAGGCGGCGTTGGAAGCCGGTGGCCAGGCGCTGGCCGAAACCAATGACAGCTATGTGCTTTCCGGCGAGAAAAATCTGCTGGGTGTATCCGACCTTTCGTCGAACATGGAGCGACTGCGCCGTCTGTTCGACATGTTCGAGCACAAGACCGGCCTGATGCAGCTGCTGGAAACCTCGAGCCATGCCGAGGGCGTGCAGATCTTCATCGGTGGTGAATCCAAGCTGGTGCCCTTAGACGAGATGAGCGTAGTCACAGCGCCCTACGAGGTTGATGGCCGCATCGTCGGTACGCTGGGCGTGATCGGGCCGACCCGCATGGCCTATGAACGCGTGATCCCGATCGTCGACATCACGGCGCGCCTGCTGTCGAACGCACTGTCTGGGCAAAACGAGTAGTGCCGAACTATCGCCCGGCCGCGCCGTTCGCGCACGGCACGCAGCCCAAAATAGGCTTGCTTCTGACCAACCTGGGCACTCCGGACGAGCCGACGCCCAAGGCGCTGCGCCGCTACCTCAAGCAGTTCCTGTCAGATGATCGGGTAATCGAGATTCCACGCATCGCCTGGTGGCTGATCCTCTACGGCATCATCTTGAACGTTCGGCCGCGCAAATCCGCGGCCAAATACCGCACGATCTGGACCACCGAAGGCTCACCACTGCGGGTGCATACCGAGCGCCTAAGCAAAATGCTGAAGGGTTATCTTCACGAACGCGGGTTTGACGACATCGAGGTCGCATTCGGCATGCGTTACGGCAATCCATCCATCGAGGCGGGACTCGACCACCTGGCGAGCCGCGGCTGCGACCGCATCCTTGTCTTGCCGCTCTACCCGCAGTACGCAGCCAGCACCACAGCGAGCACCTTCGATGCGGTGTCCGACTGGGCACGCACTGTGCGCAACCTGCCAGCGATTGATTTCATGCGCAATTTTCATGATCATCCACGCTATATCGCGGCGCTTGCCGCCAGCGTGCGCGAACACTGCGAGCGCGAAGGTGGCAAGCCCGACCTGCTACTAATGAGCTTTCACGGGCTGCCGCAATACACCCTGCGCGAAGGCGATCCCTATCACTGCGAATGCCTGAAAACCGGACGCCTGCTGGGTGAAGCACTGGGCCTTGCGCCAGAGGCCTACCGGGTCACGTTTCAGTCACGCTTTGGCCGCGCGCAATGGCTCAAGCCCTATACCGGGGAAACCCTGGCGCAACTGGGTTCGCGCAAATTCAGGCGCCTCGATGTGATCTGCCCCGGATTCGTCGGTGATTGCCTTGAAACCCTGGAGGAGATCGCGATGGAAGGCCGAGAAACCTATCAACATGCAGGCGGCGGTGCCTACAGTTACATCGCTTGTCTGAATGAACGCGACGATTGGCTGCATGCCTTGGTAGACATGGTGGCGCCGCATCTGGCAGCCCTGGCGCGCGCGGCGCCGTCCGCGGCGACACTCACCGCCGCACGTGGCCGCGCGCTCGCACTGGGAGCCGCGCAATGAGTGTCTGGAGCGGAAAGGCTGCATTGGCCGCCGATGACAATCAAGACAGCCGCAAGCTGGCCGGCCTGTTGCTCAAGCGCGAAGGCATGGTGGTGGGGCAGGCCGAAGACGGAAAACAGGCACTGGACTACACCTGCGCCAATCCGCTGGACCTGATCCTGATGGACCTCGAAATGCCGGTGATGAGTGGCCTGGAGGCGATTCGCGCGATACGCGCGCTGGTGCCGACACGTGAGGTGAAGATCATCGGCCTCTCGGCCCACGCCGACGACGCGGCCAAGCAAGCATGCCTGGCCGCGGGAGCTGATGCCTACCTGGTCAAGCCGATGCGCTTAGCGGATTTGCAGCGCGCGCTCACGCAGGTGTTCGGCAGCACCTGAATCCGCTCCCGACGATGGCCGGGTGACGGCAAATCAGGCGGCAGGGACGATCAGGCGCAGCGGATGGACGACGCCGGCGGCAACCCTGACCAAGCCGAGAAACAATCCCATGTCGTCGTAGGCGCGCGCGGCTTCCAGCGGGGCCAGCGAAGCCACTTCAAAGACGATCCGTTGGCCTAGTTTCAAGCGCGCAGCTTGCGCCGCGTCAAGTTCAATGCGCGGCAAGCCCTGTACCAGCGCATCGGCCGGCAACAGGCAGGCATCGCGCGCCGCCGCTGCCATCGCTTCGAGCGCAGCCGCATCATGGGCAGCTTCGATCGAAAAGCCGCCGACAGCTTCGCGCCGCAGGCCGCACAAATGCGCGCCACACCCAAGCAGACGGCCTATATCTTCAGCGAGGGTACGCACGTAGGTTCCTTTGCTGCAACGCACGCGAAAAACCACGGTCGCGCCAGCGTGCGAGAGCAGATCGAGCGAGTGAATCGTGACCTTGCGCGCCTGCCGCTCGATCTCGATGCCTGCGCGCGCATACTCGTAGAGCGGCTTGCCCTCGCGTTTCAAGGCCGAGTACATCGGCGGCACCTGGGCGATCTCGCCACGGAAATGATCCAGCGCAGCAGCCACTTGTGCGCTGTCGCAATCAACCGGCGCAGTCGCGGTGATCTCACCTTCGGTATCGCCTGTGCTGGTGCTCGCACCCAGACGCATGGTCGCCAGATAAGTCTTGTCGGCGTCCAGCAAGCCCTGAGTGAACTTGGTCGCCTCACCCAGCGCCACCACCAAGAGCCCCGTGGCGAACGGATCGAGCGTGCCGGTGTGGCCGGCCT
Source organism: Burkholderiales bacterium (assembly GCA_043786185.1). GTDB lineage: Bacteria > Pseudomonadota > Gammaproteobacteria > Burkholderiales > JAEUOS01 > JAEUOS01. Next base: position 1,582 of record JAYVWK010000006.1, on the reverse strand, counting down.
TCTGCGCCGCGAACAGGCGCTTGATCAGACCAAGGCAGGCGTTGGATGTAAGACCGGCATGCTTGTCAAACAGCAGCACCCCGTCAAGCTTGCGGCGCGGCTGCCGCACCCGCGCCGCCTGATCGGCGGCTTCAGTCTTTGGCACGCACCGAATTGGCTTGGTCGATCAGGAGCGACAGGGAGATGCCGCGCTCTAAGCTCTCGTCAAACTTGAAATGCAGTTCGGGAATCTGGTGGATCTTGATGCGCTTGCCCAGCTGGACGCGCAGGAATCCCGAGGCTTTGGACAAGCCCTTCAGAATCTCGGGAATCGCCGAATGGTCCGTCATGGTAGTGAAGTACACCGTCGCATGCGCGTAGTCGGCGGTGACTTCAACTCCGTTCAGGCTGATCATGCCGATGCGCGGATCCTTCAATTCGGTGCGCAGGATCTCCGCTAAGTCACGCCGAATCTGTTCGGCGACCCGGTCGGAACGCGCAAAGCCGCGGTTCTGATGGCGCATGACGAAGCCTCGCTGTGGACGCTGGGATGGCGAGCGGTGCGGCAGGAAACGGCGTCTTCAGCCGCACCCTGCCGGCCGCATCAGGCCAGCGCCCTCGCGATTTCCTCGACTTCGAAGATTTCCAGCTGATCCATGACTTCAATGTCGTTGAAGTTCTTGAGTGACAACCCGCACTCGAAGCCCGCCTTGACTTCGCGTGCATCATCCTTGAAGCGCTTGAGCGAATCGAGCAGGCCGGTCCAGATCACCACGTTGCCACGCAGCAGGCGGGCTGACGAACCGCGCTTGACCGAACCATCCAGCACATAGCAACCTGCCACCGTTCCGACCTTGGTGATCTTGAAAACGTTGCGAATCTCGACCATGCCGATGACCTGCTCGCGTCGCTCCGGCGCCAGCATGCCGGACATCGCCGCCTTGATCTCGTCAACCGCGTCGTAGATGATGGTGTAGTAGCGGATGTCGACGCCGTTGGATTCGGCCATTTTCTTGACGGTCTGGTCGGCACGCGCGTTGAAGCCGATGATGACCGCCTTCGAGGCGATCGCCAGATTGACGTCGGATTCGCTGATCGCGCCCACCGCGGCGTGCACGATCTGCACGCGTACTTCCGGCGTCGAAAGCTTGTTGAGCGCCTGCGCCAGGGCTTCTTGCGAACCCTGTACGTCGGTCTTGACGATCAATGACAAGGCCTTGACCTCGCCATCGGTCATCTGCCCCATCACGCTCTCCAGCTTGGCCGCAGATTGCCGCGCCAGCTTGACATCGCGGAACTTGCCCTGGCGGAACAGCGCGATCTCGCGCACCTTGCGCTCGTCGGCGATGGCCATCACCTCCTCGCCGGCGGCAGGCACGTCCGACAGGCCTTGAATCTCGACCGGAATCGAGGGGCCCGCTTCGGCGATGCTCTTGCCGTTCTCGTCGAGCATCGCGCGTACCTTGCCGAACGAGGAACCGGCTAAGATCATGTCGCCGCGCTTGAGCGTGCCCGATTGCACCAGGATGGTTGCAACCGTGCCCTTGCCGCGGTCTAAGCGCGATTCGATCACCAGACCCTTGGCCGGCGCGTCGCGTACAGC
>JAYVWK010000005.1:0-12683 GCA_043786185.1 Burkholderiales bacterium | reverse complement strand
TGCGCCGATCGCGATGGAGCAGGGCTTGCGCTTCGCCATTCGCGAGGGCGGCCGGACTGTCGGTGCCGGCGTCGTCGCCAAAGTCATTCAGTAGGGATTTTCGATTTAGTTGCCTTTTGTGAATCGCGGACTGTGTTCGCGATTCACTTGGAAGTCAGGCCGCGCGGAAGAGGAATTGGGTTTTCGAGCGGTATTTTTAGGGGCGTAGCTCAATTGGCAGAGCGACGGTCTCCAAAACCGTAGGTTGGGGGTTCGATTCCCTCCGCCCCTGCCAGGTTCGGGAAGTTGGCCGATCCGGGCGCCAAGTTGAAGATGAGCTGTGGATAAAGTAAAGCTGGGATTGGCCATTGTGTTGGTGATTGCCGGGGTAGGCGGGTTCTACTATTTCGGCGAGCAGGCGCTGGTATTGCGCGTCCTGTATGTGATCGGCGGTCTTGTCGCGGGTGCTGCGGTTGCGTGGTTTACCGTGCCCGGCCAGGACTTCTACGCATTCGCTCGCGATTCCTGGGGCGAGACCAGGAAGGTGGTGTGGCCGACCCGCAAGGAAGCATTGCAAACCACTGCCGCCGTTTTCGGCTTCGTGTTTGTCATGGCCTTGTTTCTTTGGCTGACCGACAAGGGCCTTGAGTGGGCGTTGTACGACCTGATTTTGGGGTGGAAAAAAGCATGACTTCGGCAACTCCGCAAATAGCCTCGGGCAAACGTTGGTACGTGGTGCATGCCTACTCGGGGTTCGAGAAAAGCGTGCAACGTGCCCTCGAAGAGCGTATCAATCGCGCCGGTATGCAGGAACGCTTCGGGCGCATCATGGTGCCGGTCGAAGAGGTGGTTGAACTTAAAGGCGGCCAGAAGAGCATTTCGGAGCGCAAATTTTTCCCCGGCTATCTGTTGGTCGAGATGGAGATGAGCGACGAGACTTGGCACCTGGTGAAGAACACCAACAAGGTCACCGGTTTCGTCGGCGGCAGCGGAAACCGCCCTACCCCGATCTCGCAGAAAGAGGTCGACAAGATCATGGCGCAGATGCAGGAAGGCGCCGAGAAGCCGCGGCCCAAGGTGCTTTTCGAGGTCGGTGAGATGGTGCGTGTCAAGGAAGGCCCGTTCACCGACTTCAACGGCAATGTCGAAGACGTGAACTACGACAAGAACAAGCTGAAGGTTACCGTCACCATCTTCGGCCGCGCCACACCGGTGGAACTGGATTTCGCGCAGGTTGAAAAGCAGTAACGGGCGCTTCTGAATCCGAGGGTTGAAGAGCTCCTGGCTGTAAAGCTCTTCCGGCTATTGGCGAATGCCGAAAATTCGTCAAGAGGAGCGCAAGTAGGCGGTCATCCGAGAGGTGATACGAAAGCGCGCTGGTACTCAAACGTAAAGGAGCCAATTCATGGCCAAGAAAATCGTCGGCTACGTGAAGTTGCAGGTGCCTGCCGGCAAAGCCAATCCGTCCCCTCCGATCGGCCCGGCATTGGGCCAGCGCGGCTTGAACATCATGGAGTTCTGCAAGGCGTTCAATGCCGCCACGCAGAAACTCGAGCCGGGCCTGCCGATACCGGTGGTGATCACGGCCTATGCCGACAAGAGCTTTACGTTCATCACCAAGACTCCGCCGGCCTCGATTCTCATCAAGAAAGCAGCGAAGATCGAAAAAGGTTCTTCCAAACCGCATTCCGACAAGGTTGGCAAGATCACCCGTGCGCAAGCCGAAGAAATAGCCAAGACCAAAATGCCCGACCTGACTGCCGCCGATTTGGAAGCTGCTGTGCGCACCGTTGCCGGCTCGGCGCGCAGTATGGGCATCACCGTGGAGGGACTCTGAGATGGCAAATCCAACCAAGCGTCAAAAGGCTCTTAAGCCGAAAGTCGATCGCGCCAGGAACTACCCCTTGACCGATGCACTTTCGCTTGCCAAGGACACGGCCACGGCCAAGTTCAACGAATCGATCGATGTCGCAGTCATGCTGGGTGTCGACGCCAAGAAGTCCGACCAGACCGTGCGCGGATCGGTTGTTATGCCTTCCGGCACCGGCAAGTCGGTGCGGGTGGCGGTTTTCGCCCAAGGCGACAAGGCTGATCAAGCCAGGGCCGCCGGTGCCGATATCGTCGGGCTGGAAGATTTGGCCGAAAAGATCAAGGCTGGCCAGATGGATTTCGATGTGGTGATTGCAACACCGGACACCATGCGTATCGTCGGTACCCTTGGACAAATTCTCGGCCCGCGTGGCCTGATGCCCAATCCAAAGGTGGGTACCGTGACGCCGAATGTAAGTGAGGCGGTCAAGAACGCCAAGGCGGGTCAGGTGCAGTACCGCACAGACAAGAACGGCATCATTCAGTGCACTATCGGCCGCGCCAATTTTTCGGTGGACCAGTTGAAGACCAATGTTCTCGCACTGATTGAGGCATTGAACAAGTCCAAGCCTGCGGCATCGAAGGGCGTTTATCTCAGGAAGATTTCAGTTTCCAGCACCATGGGTGTGGGCATTCGTGTGGATTCCCAGACGCTTGCTGCCTAGGAAGAAACATTTTGGAGCGCCTGCCATTGGGTATGCGCTCAAACCATCTTTGGGCCGTTGCGTGAAAGCTGACTCCGTTTCTACGGAGTCGTCGAACGTGACGGGTTATCAAAGACCGTAGAGACGGCGAGTCGGCAGTGTGAACATCGTGGCAACTGGATGCGGGCGGGAAATCCGCTTGGGTCCCGAAGCCAGGGTGGTGTCGGTCAAGTCGTTTAATCGATCCGCAAGGGTTGCTCTACGCAGATGGCGTTCCCGATCAGTTTTCGGTCGCCGTGTTGTCAACGGTGTCACTCACGTTCCGGACGGTTTCCAGAACGCGATTTCACCACCGCCGGTAATGGCCATTTGGCTGCCAGGGCGGGTTTAACAAGGAGCAGGACCGTGGGTCTCAAACTGTCGGAAAAACAGGCGGTCGTAACCGAAATCGCTGGCGTAGTCGCCAAGGCTTCGGTCATCGTGGTCGCCGAGTACCGTGGTCTGGAAGTGGGCAACATTACGGTTTTGCGCAGGCAGGCGCGTGAAGCCGGCGTGTACTTGCGTGTGCTCAAGAACAGCCTTGCGCGCCGTGCGGTCGAAGGCACTCCCTTCGCCGTGCTGGCCGACAAGATGGTGGGTCCCCTGATTTATGGGATATCTACCGATCCTGTCGCTGCCGCAAAGGTGTTGAACGGCTTTGCCAAAGATAACGACAAGCTCGTTATCAAGGCGGGTGCGATGGCAAATTACCTGATGGACGTGAATGGCGTGAAAGCGCTTGCCACCATGCCGTCGCGTGAGGAGTTGCTGTCGACCTTGCTTGGCACGATGCAGGCGCCGATCACGCAGTTTGTCCGTACGCTGAACGAAGTTCCGACCAAATTCGTGCGCGGCCTGGCCGCCGTACGCGATGCCAAGGAACCCGCCAGCGCGTGACGCTTAGCCGACCTGCAGCGGACGACCGGCCATTCAATCTGGTCGAAAGCGAAGCCCCGGCGAGACGGACATCACAAAACCAAGCCACTTTCGGAATCAATCAAACCTTTACTGAAATCTGGAGTCAATCATGGCAGTGAGCAAAGCAGAAATTCTTGATGCAATCGCAGGTATGACCGTTCTCGACCTCTCCGAACTGATCAAGGAGATGGAAGTGAAGTTCGGCGTATCCGCAGCCGCAGCCGCAGTCGCGGTGGCAGCGCCGACCGCAGCAGCGCCTGCAGCCGAGGCGCAAACCGAGTTCACGGTGATCTTGGTTGCCGCCGGCGAGAAGAAAGTCGAGGCGATCAAGGTAGTGCGTGCAGCTACGGGTCTGGGCCTCAAGGAAGCCAAGGACCTGGTGGATGGCGCGCCGAAAGCAGTCAAGGAAGGCATCAACAAAGCCGATGCGGATGCACTCAAGAAGCAGCTGGAAGACGTCGGCGCCAAAGTCGAAGTCAAGTAATCGAGTATTGCAGTCGCGCACCGGATTCGCCCGGCGCGCGATTGCGTTGCGGCAGATGCCGCAATCAAGTGCGTTTGCACCCAAGCGCCCTTGATTGTGTCTTCTGAATCGACTGCAGAAGACCTGCCGGGCCGGGTTGCACGCAATGCGCGACCGTCCGCCATAGGTTGGTAGAGGCCAACCGCCCGGCAAGGAAAGCCCGTTAAGCGCGGGTTTTTCGTCCCAGTCGCATTGATTTCATGGCAAGCGGTTTGCAACAAAACCGTAGCCGCGCGATTCGAAAGAGGCTCATGTCTTATTCGTTCACCGAGAAAAAGCGCATCCGCAAGAGTTTTGCAAAACGGGCCAGTGTGCAGGTCGTCCCGTTCTTGCTGGCCACCCAACTTGACTCGTACGCCCAGTTCCTGCAATCGGACGCACCGGGCACCGCGCGCAAGAGCGAAGGCCTGCAGGCCGCGTTCAGTTCGATCTTTCCGATTGTCAGCCACAACGAATATGCGCGGCTAGAATTCCTCAGCTATCAGCTCGGGCAGCCACCGTTCGACGTCAAGGAATGTCAGCAACGCGGTTTGACATTCGCTTCGCCCTTGCGCGCCAAGGTGCGCATGATCCTGCTTGACAAGGAAGACACGACCAAGAAAAAGGTCAAGGAGATCAAGGAGCAGGAGGTCTATATGGGCGAGATCCCGCTCATGACCACAACCGGCTCGTTTGTCATCAATGGCACCGAGCGCGTAATTGTTTCGCAGCTGCATCGTTCCCCCGGCGTATTTTTCGAACACGACCGCGGCAAGACCCATTCGTCCGGGAAACTGCTGTTCTCGGCGCGCATTATTCCTTACCGCGGATCCTGGCTGGACTTCGAGTTCGATCCGAAAGACATCCTGTTCTTCCGCGTCGACCGTCGCCGCAAGATGCCGGTCACGATTCTGCTCAAGGCTCTCGGATACTCGCCCGAACAAATCCTCGAATCCTTTTTCCAGTTCGATACCTTCCATGTGCTCAAGGAGGGTGCGCAATTCGAGGTCGTACCCGAGCGACTGCGCGGCGAGATCGCGCGCTTCGACATTTCCGACAAGTCCGGCAAGACCATTGTGGCCAAAGACAAGCGCATCACGGCCAAACACATCCGCGACTTTGAGGCCGCGGGTCTGAAGCGGATATCGGTGCCCGATGACTTTTTGCTCGGTCGCATGCTTGCCACCAACATCGTCGACACCGCCTCCGGCGAGATCGTCGCCAATGCCAACGACGAAATCACCGAAGAGCTGTTGACTTCGTTGCGCACCGCCGGCATCAAGGACATTCGCACGCTTTACACCAATGATCTTGATCAAGGCTCGTATATTTCCTCGACCCTGCGTGCCGACGACATTCCTGACCGCCATGCCGCACGCATTGCTATCTACCGCATGATGCGGCCCGGTGAGCCGCCGACCGAGGACGCCGTCGAGTCCCTGTTCAACAGCCTGTTCTTCGACTCCGACCGCTACGACCTGTCGTTTGTCGGGCGCATGAAGTTCAATCGCCGCGTCGGCCGCAACGAGCTGGAAGGCTCCGGCACGCTGTCGAACGAAGATATCATCGCCGTGATCAAGATTCTGGTCGATTTGCGCAATGGTCGCGGTGAAATAGACGATATCGACCATCTGGGTAATCGCCGTGTCCGTTGTGTGGGCGAACTGGCGGAGAATCAGTTTCGTGCCGGTTTGGTGCGCGTCGAACGTGCTGTCAAGGAGCGTTTGGGGCAAGCCGAGACTGAAAACCTGATGCCGCATGATTTGATCAACGCCAAACCAATATCGGCGGCGATCCGCGAGTTCTTCGGCTCAAGCCAGTTGTCGCAGTTCATGGACCAGACCAATCCGCTGTCGGAAATCACCCACAAGCGCCGTGTGTCCGCGCTTGGACCGGGTGGCCTAACGCGCGAACGTGCCGGCTTCGAGGTACGCGACGTCCACCCCACTCACTACGGCCGGGTGTGCCCGATTGAAACACCGGAGGGTCCGAACATCGGGCTAATCAACTCGCTCGCGCTTTACGCACGCTTGAATCACTATGGATTTCTTGAAACGCCGTACCGCAAGGTTGTAGGCAACCGTGTGACCAACGAGATCGATTATTTGTCGGCGATTGAGGAAGGTCGTTTCACCATCGCGCAGGCCAATGCCGGACTCGACAAGTCGGGAAAACTGACCGACGAACTGGTGACGGCTCGCAACAAGGGCGAAACCATCCTGTCGCCCCCTGACCGCATCGAATACATGGATGTGGCGCCCGGCCAGATCGTTTCGGTCGCAGCATCCCTGATTCCTTTCCTGGAACATGACGACGCCAATCGCGCCTTGATGGGCTCCAACATGCAGCGCCAGGCGGTGCCGTGCCTGCGTGCCGAGAAGCCGGTGGTTGGCACCGGCATCGAACGCACTGTCGCGGTCGATTCCGGCACCACGGTACAGGCCCTGCGCAGCGGCTTGGTTGACTACGTGGATGCAGGTCGCATCGTTATTCGTGTCAACGATGACGAGACTGTCGCCGGCGAGGCCGGGGTCGATATTTACAACCTCACCAAGTACACCCGTTCCAACCAGAACACCAATATCAACCAGCGCCCGATCGTGACCGCAGGGGACCGAGTCGCCAAGGGCGACGTGGTTGCCGACGGCGCATCGACCGATCTGGGCGAGCTGGCGCTGGGCCAGAACATGTTGGTCGCGTTCATGCCATGGAATGGCTACAACTTCGAAGACTCGATTCTGATTTCCGAACGCGTGGTGGCAGAAGACCGCTACACCTCGATCCATATCGAGGAACTCAGCGTTGTCGCCCGAGACACCAAACTCGGTTCCGAAGAGATTACCCGCGACATCTCGAATTTGTCCGAGGGGCAACTTGCCCGCCTCGACGAATCGGGCATCGTCTACATCGGCGCAGAGGTACAAGCCGGAGATGTCCTGGTCGGCAAGGTCACACCGAAAGGTGAGACTCAGCTGACGCCGGAAGAAAAGCTACTGCGCGCGATCTTCGGCGAAAAAGCGTCGGACGTGAAGGATACCGGACTGCGAGTCCCGTCCGGCATCGCCGGCACGGTGATCGACGTGCAGGTTTTCACGCGTGAAGGTATCGAGCGCGACAAACGTGCCCAGTCGATCATCGACGACATGTTGAAGAGCTACAAGCAGGATCTGGCCGACCAGATGCGGATTGTCGAGAACGATACTTTCTCGCGCATCGAGCGCATGCTCAATGGCAAGGTAGTGACCGGCGGGCCGAAGAAACTGGTCAAGGGCACCAAGATCAGCAAGGAGTATCTGTCCGACCTTGAGCGTTACTACTGGTTCGACATTCGCTTGGCCGATGAAGATGCGGCGCAACAGCTGGAGCAACTCAAGGACAGCCTGACCCAGAAGCGCCACCAGTTCGACCTGGCGTTCGAGGAGAAGCGCAAGAAGCTTACCCAGGGCGACGAACTTCCGCCTGGCGTGATCAAGATGGTGAAGGTGTATCTTGCCGTCAAGCGCCGCCTGCAACCTGGCGACAAGATGGCGGGGCGGCACGGCAACAAGGGTGTTGTGTCGCGCATCGTACCGGTCGAAGACATGCCCTACATGGCAGATGGCACGCCTGCTGATATCGTGCTCAATCCGCTCGGTGTGCCGTCGAGGATGAATGTGGGCCAGATTCTGGAAACCCACCTCGGCTGGGCCGCCAAGGGCCTGGGCCAGCGCATCAACGAGATGCTGGTTCAGCAACGTAAAGTGGCAGAGGTACGCAAGTTCCTCGAGAAAATCTACAACGCCAGCGGCAAGCAGGAAAATCTTGCTGACTTCAACGATGACGAGATTATTCATCTCGCCCACAACCTGAGAAACGGCGTGCCGTTTGCCACCCCGGTCTTTGACGGAGCCACCGAAGAAGAGATTACCTCGATGCTCAATCTCGCCTATCCGGACGAGATGGCGCAAAAGAACGGGTTCACGCCGAGCAAGACGCAGGTGACCTTGTATGACGGCCGCACGGGTGAGGAATTCGAGCGACCAGTCACTTTGGGTTACATGCACATTCTCAAGCTGCACCATTTGGTTGACGACAAGATGCATGCCCGTTCGACCGGCCCATACAGCCTGGTGACACAACAACCGCTTGGCGGCAAGGCGCAGTTCGGAGGCCAACGCTTCGGCGAGATGGAGGTTTGGGCCCTCGAAGCCTATGGCGCCGCATACACCTTGCAGGAAATGCTCACGGTGAAGTCGGACGACGTCAACGGACGTACCAAGATTTACGAGAGCATCGTCAAGGGCGACCACAAGATCGATGCCGGCATGCCGGAGTCGTTCAACGTGCTGGTCAAGGAAATCCGGTCGCTTGCGATCGACATCGATCTGGTACGTCATTGAGCTGTTTGCGAGGCAGTGCCGGCAGTGCGCCAGGGGTGCACGGCGGCGGAACCCTCCAACCGACTAGAAGGAGTAATGCATGAAAGCTCTACTCGATCTGTTTAAGCAAGTCACTCAAGAAGAAGAGTTCGATTCGATTCGCATCGGGCTGGCTTCTCCAGAGAAGATTCGTTCATGGTCGTACGGCGAGGTCAAGAAGCCGGAAACCATCAATTACCGTACCTTCAAACCGGAGCGTGACGGCCTGTTTTGCGCCAAGATATTTGGTCCGATCAAGGACTACGAGTGCCTGTGCGGAAAGTACAAACGCCTCAAGCATCGTGGGGTGATCTGCGAGAAATGCGGTGTCGAGGTGACGCTGCAGAAGGTGCGTCGCGAGCGCATGGGCCACATCGAACTGGCTTCTCCCACCGCGCACATCTGGTTTCTCAAGTCGCTGCCGTCGCGGCTCGGGATGGTGCTTGACATGACCTTGCGCGACATCGAGCGCGTCCTGTATTTCGAAGCCTATGTTGTAACTGACCCCGGCATGACGCCGCTCAAGCGCTGCCAGTTGCTGACCGAAGACGACTATCTTTCGAAGGTTGAGGAATTCGGCGACGATTTCCAGGCCAGCATGGGCGCGGAAGGAATTCGCGATCTGCTGCGTGCTATCGATCTGGTGCATGAAACCGAGACCATTCGCAAGGAACTCGAGGCCACCGGTTCCGAGGCCAAGGTCAAGAAGTATGCGAAGCGCCTGAAGATCATGGAGGCGTTCCAGAAGTCCGGCATCAAGCCCCATTGGATGGTACTCGAGGTGCTGCCCGTGCTGCCGCCTGATTTGCGCCCGCTGGTGCCGCTTGACGGTGGCCGCTTTGCAACTTCGGACTTGAATGACCTTTATCGGCGCGTCATCAACCGCAACAACCGATTGAAGCGACTGCTCGAGCTCAAGGCGCCTGAGATCATTGTGCGCAATGAAAAGCGCATGTTGCAGGAAGCGGTGGATTCGCTGCTGGACAACGGTCGCCGCGGCAAGGCAATGACCGGTGCCAACAAGCGCCCGCTGAAATCTTTGGCCGACATGATCAAGGGCAAGGGTGGACGTTTCCGCCAGAACCTGCTTGGCAAGCGTGTCGACTATTCCGGTCGTTCGGTCATTGTGGTGGGCCCGCAACTGAAGCTGCACCAGTGCGGCTTGCCCAAGAAAATGGCGCTCGAGTTGTTCAAACCCTTCATTTTCAACAAGCTCGAACTGCAGGGTTCGGCGACCACCATCAAGGCTGCTAAAAAGCGTGTGGAGCAGGAAGGTCCCGAGGTTTGGGACATTCTCGAAGAGGTGATTCGCGAACACCCGATCATGCTCAACCGTGCGCCGACGCTGCACCGACTGGGGATCCAGGCTTTCGAACCGGTTCTCATCGAGGGCAAGGCGATCCAGTTGCATCCGCTGGTGTGCGCGGCCTTCAACGCTGACTTTGACGGTGACCAGATGGCGGTCCACGTGCCGCTCTCGCTCGAGGCGCAGCTCGAGGCGCGCGCGCTGATGCTGGCGTCCAACAACATCCTGTTTCCGGCCAACGGCGAGCCTTCGATCGTTCCTTCCCAGGATATCGTGCTCGGGCTGTACTACGCGACTCGCGAACGGATCAATGGCATCGGTGAAGGCATCGTGTTTTCGAACGTCAGCGAAGCCAAGCGAGCGCTCGACAACCGCCAGGTCGAACTGCAATCAAGGGTCGTTGTGCGAATCCCTGAATTCGAGGTCGACAAGACCAACGGCGGGTTTGTCGAGAAAGTCGTTCGCCAACAGACCACGGTCGGGCGTGCGCTGCTCTCGGAGATATTGCCCAAGGGGCTGCCTTTTTCGGTGATCAACAAGGCGTTGAAGAAAAAGGAAATCTCCAAGTTGATCAACGTGTCGTTCCGCAAATGCGGATTGCGCGAGACCGTGATCTTCGCCGACAAGCTGATGCAGTCCGGCTTCACCCTGGCGACTCGCGCCGGTATTTCGATCGCCATGGATGACATGCTGGTGCCGCCGGCTAAGCACGACATCATTCGCAAGGCCGAAACCGAGGTCAAGGAGATCGAACAGCAGTACACCTCGGGCTTGGTGACCCAGGGTGAGCGTTACAACAAGGTAGTCGACATCTGGGGTCGCGCTGGAGACCAGGTCGGCAAGGCGATGATGGAGCAACTCGGGCACGAGATGACTACCGATCGCCACGGCAAGCAGGTGAAGCAGGAGTCGTTCAATTCGATTTACATGATGGCCGATTCCGGTGCGCGCGGGTCGGCAGCGCAGATTCGCCAGCTCGCCGGCATGCGCGGCTTGATGGCCAAACCGGACGGGTCGATCATCGAAACCCCGATCACGGCGAACTTCCGTGAGGGGCTCAATGTTCTGCAGTACTTCATTTCCACGCACGGTGCGCGCAAAGGCCTGGCGGATACGGCGCTCAAGACGGCCAACTCCGGCTACCTGACACGGCGCCTGGTGGATGTGACGCAGGATCTGGTCGTGACCGAGGATGATTGCGGGACGAGCAACGGTGTGACCATGAAGGCGCTGGTCGAAGGTGGCGAGGTCATCGAGCCTTTGCGTGACCGGATTCTCGGTCGCGTCACCATCAGCGATGTGCTGCATCCGGAATCGCAGAATGTGCTGTTTGAGGTCGGATACCTGCTGGATGAGGATTCGGTCGACCTGATCGAATCACTGGGTATCGACGAAGTACGGGTGCGTACCCCTCTTACCTGCGACACTCGCTACGGACTGTGCGGCAAGTGTTACGGCCGCGACCTCGGTCGAGGTTCCCCGGTGAATGTCGGCGAGGCGGTTGGTGTGATCGCGGCGCAGTCCATCGGCGAGCCAGGCACGCAACTGACCATGCGCACCTTCCACATTGGTGGCGCTGCCTCGCGCGCGGCTGCGGCCTCAGGCGTGGAAGCAAAGTCGTCCGGCGTGATCAGGTTCACCGCCACCATGCGCTACGTGACCAGCGCCAAGGCCGAGAAGATCGTGATCTCGCGTTCCGGCGAGGTTTTGGTCACTGACGACAATGGGCGCGAGCGCGAGCGTCACAAAGTACCTTACGGTGCGACGCTGATTGTGGCTGACGGCAACTCTGTCAAGGCGGGCGGTATGCTTGCGTCGTGGGATCCGCATACCCGCCCGATCGTCACCGAATATGGCGGCACCATCAAGTTCGAGAATGTCGAAGAAGGGGTTACGGTAGCCAAGCAGATGGACGAAGTCACCGGCCTGTCAACGCTGGTGGTGATCGATCCCAAACGCTCGATGTCCTCCAAGGCTAAGGGCGTGCGCCCGCAGGTCAAGCTCATGAATGATCGCGGTGAAGAAGTCAAGATTGCCGGCACCGATCATTCGGTCACCATCTCGTTCCAGGTTGGTTCGTTGATTACTGTGAAGGACGGCCAGCAGGTCGGGGTGGGTGAAGTGCTTGCGCGTATTCCGCAAGAATCTTCCAAGACGCGCGACATCACCGGCGGCTTGCCGCGGGTGGCCGAGCTGTTTGAGGCGCGGGCGCCGAAAGACGCGGGAATGATGGCTGAAGTGACCGGCACTGTTTCATTCGGCAAGGACACCAAGGGCAAGCAGCGACTGGTGATCACCGACCTGGATGGTCAATCGCATGAGTTTCTGATTGCCAAGGACAAGCAGGTTCTGGTGCATGACGGTCAAGTTGTGAACAAAGGCGAGTTGCTAGTCGACGGCCCCGCTGATCCGCACGACATTCTGCATCTCCAGGGCGTTGAAGCTCTCGCGCGTTACATCACCGACGAAGTGCAGGACGTTTACCGCTTGCAGGGCGTGAAGATCAATGACAAGCATATCGAGGTGATCGTGCGCCAGATGCTGCGTCGCGTCCAGATCATCGAACCTGGCGGCACTCGTTTCATCATAGGTGAACAGGTCGAGCGTTCAGATCTGCTCGACGAAAACGACCGCGTGATGTCCGAAGGCAAGGCGCCAGCGACTTATGAGCACGTGTTGCTGGGCATCACCAAGGCCTCTCTATCGACCGATTCCTTCATTTCGGCCGCGTCGTTCCAGGAGACCACCAGGGTGTTGACCGAGGCGGCGATCATGGGCAAAAAGGACGACCTGCGCGGTCTCAAGGAGAACGTGATTGTCGGGCGATTGATACCTGCGGGCACCGGTTTGGCATTCCATACGGCTCGGCGCAACAAGGAAGCCGAGTCCGCCGAGACCGTGTTCGAGACAACGCCGGCAGCCGATGCGCCGGCGGTAGAAGTGGCCGACGCCTGAGCCTGAAAACGCCGGCCCGCAGGAGGGGCCGGCGATGTTGTTGACGTTATTCAGATATAGGCCTTATAATCCCC
>JAYVWK010000004.1:0-9679 GCA_043786185.1 Burkholderiales bacterium | reverse complement strand
GTTGGATGCGAAGACCGGGCAGGACCTCACCCAGGTCACGTTGACCCAGGTGATCATCGAGGGCCGCCGCGCGGGACATCTGCTGCCGACTCCCCTGCTCCACCAGCTGATTCGCCTCGGAGATGACGCCCTGGCGGAGTTCCTCGGCCGGTACGTGACCGCCGCGCTCGAGATGTATCTGCAGGCCAGGCAGGGGGCCCAGGCGTTTGCGCCGCTAAACCCATTCGCCAGCTTCAACCCGTTCGCGAGCGGTGGCTTTCTTCGGTCGTTCGGCAATGGAGCGAAGGCCGCGCCCGCTCCCGCGGCCCCCACCACTGACGTCGAGAGCCTCAAGCGCGAGCTCGATGAGCTCAAGCGGTCGTTGCGAAAACGAAAGAAGTGACCCGTTTATGTTGCAGTGCAACATTTTTGCTTGACCCGGGTCCGCCGATGCTTACCCTGGTGCCGCGTTGGTCGATTGAGGCCGGCACAAACCTGGAGTCCAAAATGGCTGAGAAGAACGAGAAGACGGTCGCGCTGCCTGGAACGGATGTCTTCAAGAAGGCGAGCGACGAGTCGCTCAACCGGATCGGGCAGATGCTCGACGAGGCGACGAAGATGCAGGCAAAGTTCTTCGCAGCGAGCACCCAGTCGATGGACGAGTCGGCCGAGCTGGCGAAGACCTCGGTCAAGTACGTCACCGAGCTGTCGAACGAGTGGCGCCGCGTTTCGCTGGAGTCGGCGAAGAAGGCGATGGAGCTCTTCGCGCGCTGAAGGCCTTGCGATTGTGGTGAGCCACTCTGGAGCTTCCGGAGTGGCTCCGCTGCTGATCGCCCATCACCCGACCGCCTCAGTGCGTGCCGACCCGTGTGGCGAAGTTGCGCCCGACCTGAAGCTCGACCCCCGTCCGCCCGCGCGCGGCAATCGTCGATGACGTCAGCGATTCGAAGCAGTTGGCTCCGCTGCTCAAAGCAATGTCCGCATGGCCCGGATGTTGGAGTACCTCGGGTCCTCGATGAAGCCAGCGCTCCTCCTCATCCCGCTGCTCGTGCTCGCTGGGTGCGTCAAGACGGCGCGCGTGGTACCGGTTGGTGAGACGGAGGGTTCGACCGGCGCTGATCCGTCCGGAGAAGGACTTGCTTCCTGGTACGGCGGCCAGTTCGCGGGAAAGAAGACCGCCAGTGGCGAGCTCTTCGATCCGAACGCGCTCACCGCGGCGCACCGGACGCTGAAGTTCGGCACCTGCGTGAAGGTCGAGCTGCTCAGCAACGGCCGCACGGTCGAAGTACGGGTCAACGATCGAGGACCGTTCGTCAAAGATCGGATCATCGACCTGTCGGAAGCAGCAGCCAAACAGCTCGGCCTCACCGGCGAGGGCGTGGGAAAGGTGCGTCTGGGCGGCTGCGGCTGATCACTTGAGGGCTGACTGTCATCCCCGAGCGGCGGACCCTCACCCGAACCGCTCTGACCACCTGCCGATCTACACCCGCGTCACGGTGCCCTTGCCCTTCAGAGCGTCTTCATCTCGGTGACGAGCTTCTGCAGAGTCACCTTCGCATCCCCGAAGATGAGCGAGGTCTTCTCGTCGAAGAACAGAGCGTTCTCGATGCCGGCGAAGCCCGTGCCCTTGCCGCGCTTGAGCACGAAGATCTGCCGCGCCTGATCGACGTTCAAGATGGGCATACCGAAGATCGGGCTGTTCGGATCCCGCTTCGCCGCCGGGTTCACCACGTCGTTGGCGCCGATCACGATTGCCACGTCGACAGTCGCAAATTGATCGTTGATCTCTTCCATCTCGATCATCTTCTCGTACGGAACATTCGCCTCGGCCAGCAGCACGTTCATGTGGCCCGGCATGCGCCCGGCCACCGGATGGATGGCGTAGCGCACCTGCACGCCTTTTTCGCCCAGCTTGTGCGCCAGTTCCTTCAGGGCATGCTGGGCGCGCGACACCGCCAGGCCGTAACCCGGCACGATCACCACCGTTTCGGCATTGCTCATCATGAAGGCGGCATCGTCGGGGGCACCGCTCTTGACCGGGCGCTGCTCCTGCTTGCCCGTAGCCAGCCCGGCTTCCTGGCCGAAGCCGCCGAGGATCACGTTGATGAACGAGCGGTTCATCGCCTTGCACATGATGTATGAAAGGATCGCGCCGCTTGACCCGACTAAGGAGCCAGCCACGATCAGCATCGAGTTGTTGAGCGAAAAGCCGATTCCGGCCGCCGCCCAGCCTGAGTAGGAGTTGAGCATCGACACGACCACCGGCATGTCGGCGCCGCCGATCGGGATGATGATGAGCACGCCCAGCACAAAGGCGATGGCGGTCATGATGATGAAAGGCGTCCAGCTCTGGTCGTAGGTGAACCATAGGCCGAAGCCCAGCATGGCCAGGCCCAGGATGGCGTTCAAGGTGTGCTGCCCGGAGAACATCACCGGGGCGCCCTGGAACAGGCGGAACTTGTATTTGCCGGACAGCTTGCCGAAGGCGATCACCGATCCGGAGAAGGTGATCGCACCGACGAAGGTGCCGATGAACAACTCAAGCCGGTTGCCATAGGGCATCAGCTGGCCGGCCGGGGCGATGCCGAAGGCCGATGGTTCAGCCACCACGGCCACCGCGATGCACACCGCCGCCAAGCCAATCATCGAGTGCATGAAGGCGACCAGTTCGGGCATCTTGGTCATTTCGACCCGCTTGGCCATGATGGCGCCGGCCGTGCCGCCGACCAAGAGCCCGCCGAACACATAGATCATGCCGGCGGCCTTGGTGTCTGCCAGCTTGACGATCAGGGCTGCGGTGGTCAGCACGGCAACCGCCATGCCGACCATGCCGAACACGTTGCCTACGCGCGCGGTGGTCGGATGCGACAGCCCTTTCAAGGCCTGGATGAAGCAGACCGAGGCGATGAGATACAGGAGGGTGACTAAGTTGATGCTCATTTGTGCGCCTCTTGGCTCACGGCCTTGTCTTTCTTCTTGAACATCTCCAGCATGCGGCGCGTCACCAGGAAGCCGCCGAACACGTTGACCGCGGCCAGGGCGACGGCGGCGGTGCCCATCCAGCGCGACAGGTCACTTGTAGTGAGGGCCGCAGCCAGCATGGCGCCTACGATGATCACCGCGGAGAGCGCGTTGGTGAGCGCCATCAGAGGGGTGTGCAGGGCCGGGGTGACGGTCCACACCACGTGGTAGCCGACATAGATGGCCAGCACGAAGATGATGAGGTTGACAACCGTAGGGCTGATCGCTTCCATGTGTTTTGTCCTTGTCTTGGGCGCGGATTATTTCTTGACGACCTGGCCGGCTTCGGTCAGGAGGCAGGCAGCGACGATCTCGTCTTCCTTGTTGATCGCGAGATTGGCATCTGCGGTCGTGATCAGCTTGAGGAAATCCAGCACGTTGCGGGCGAACAGCGCCGAGGCGTCGGCCGGCACCAGTGCCGGAAAATTGGTGTGCCCGATGAGGGTCACGCCGTGCTTGACCACCACCTTGTCTTTCTCGGTCAGCGGGCAGTTGCCGCCTTGCTCTGCCGCCATGTCGACGATCACCGAGCCCGACTTCATGCTTTTGACCATCTCTTCGGTCACCAGCACCGGCGCCGGGCGGCCGGGAATCAGCGCGGTGGTGATCACGATGTCGGCCTGGCGGATGCGTTCGGCCACCAGCGTGGCCTGGCGCTTCAACCACGACTCCGGCATCGGCCGCGCGTAGCCGCCCACGCCCTGGGCGATCTCGCGTTCTTCGTCGGTCTCGAACGGTACGTCGATGAACTTCGCGCCGAGCGACTCGACCTGTTCCTTGGTGGCCGGGCGCACGTCGGTGGCCTCGACTACCGCGCCCAAACGCTTGGCGGTGGCGATCGCCTGCAGTCCGGCCACACCCACCCCCATGATGATCGCGCGCGCAGCCTTGATGGTGCCGGCGGCGGTCATGAACATCGGCATCACCTTGGGGTAGTGCGTAGCCGCGGTCAACACCGCGATGTAGCCGCCCAGGTTGGCTTGGGATGACAATACGTCGAGCGACTGGGCACGGGTGATGCGCGGCGCGGCCTCGAGCGCGAAGCCGGTGACGCCCTGTTTGGCCAGCAGTTCAAGGCCGGCCACGTCAAAGCGGTTGAGGGTGCCCACCAGCACCTGGCCGGCGCGCATGCGGGCGATCTCGTCAGGCTGTGGCGGGCGCACCTTGAGCAGCAGCTCGGCCTGGGTGTAGAGGGTGGCAGCATCGACCATTTGCGCGCCGGCGGCGGCGAAATCCGCATCCGGGATCATCGCGCCGGCGCCGGCGCCAGCCTCGACCATCACGCTGTGTTTGGCGCCCACATACTTCTTGACCGTCTCAGGCGTGGCGGCAACACGTGTCTCGCCGGGCCGGGTTTCCCGCGGAATACCGATCTTCAATTCAGGCTCCTCGCCCCGTGCACGGCTCGTCCGTGTCTGGCCGGGGAATGTTTTCGGGTTTGCGTCAGCCGCTTGGTTCATCCGCACAAACACCGGTTTAACGGCACGCCGATGTCAGCGTGGCTGAATGCTTGCGCTTCTACAAAATGGCGGCGGGCTGGAGTATAACGGCTGGTCCCATTCCCTGTAACTGGTGACCACGATGCGCATGTCCCAATACCGTTTGTCGATCGAGCCGAACACCCGCCGCCGCGCTTGATGATGCAGGCGCGCGCCGCGGCCGACGCCGCCGCGCAGGTGGCACCACCGGTCGAGGGCGGCGCCAGTACCTTGAGTGGCAACGTCAGCGGTGCGGTCGAGGTGGAGTAGAAGCACATGGGCCGGCCCGTGCCGTGCGCCAAACAGCAGCACAAAGCGGCTTCTATTGGGGCAATCGAGGCCGTCGTTCGGGCCTTATCCTTCGTGGCAGAGTTTCTCTGTCCAGCCATGAACCCCTCACGCGTAGTCTCGCTCGTATTCCCGCTCCTGCTGCTGCCGGTGCTGTCGGCCTGCGACCAGATTGCGGCAATCGACGGCAGCAAGGCGCGCGAAGCCGATGCGGTAGCTGTGGGCGGCGCCTGTCGTCATGCCGGCCGCTCACTCGAGGATTGCTTTGCCGTCTATCCGGACAGCCCCAAGGCGCAGGTATTCGCCGGCTGGAAGGAGATGAGCGACTACATGCGCGAAAACAAGATCGAGGTCGTGGCGCCGACCTTAGTCAAGGCTTCGTCCGGCGCGGACGCCAGGGGTGGGGCAGCGCAGAAGAGTGTCAGCATGGAAAAAGGCGCCAGCGACAAAGGCGAGGTCAGGCCGCGCGCACTGCCCTCAACCAGCGCCGCGGCCGCCGACCCGCTGGCCGGCTTGACCAAGCCGGCGAACCCGGCGCCCACCAGCATCACGATCGACAAGGTGGGCGCCAAGGCGGGCACGGAAGCGCCCGGCGCCAAGCACTGAAACTCCGCAGCGCGGCACTGGCCGCCGGGTAAAATCCGGTTTTCATGCGAAAGCCGAAAGCCAATGCGCTGGAAGCCCAACGTCACTGTGGCCGGAATCGCCGAGCAATCCGGTCGATTCTTGTTAGTCGAGGAAAACACCTCGGATGGCTTGCGCCTGAACCAGCCGGCCGGCCATCTCGAAGATGGCGAAACCCTGTTGCAGGCGGTCGCGCGCGAAGTGCTCGAAGAGACCACCTGCCGCTTCACGCCCCAGGCCGTAGTCGGGGTATACCAGTGGCGCGAGAACGAGGGCGGGATCACCTTCATGCGCTTTGCATTTGCCGGCAGTGTCGCAGCCCCTGATGCCGGCTTAAGCCTGGATCACGGTATCGAGCGTACCGTCTGGATGACACGCGACGAAATCGCCGCGGCGGCTAAGCGTTACCGCAGCCCGTGGGTGCTGATCAGCATCGACGACTACCTTGCAGGTCGGCGCATACCGCTCGATCTGATCCGGACCCTTTAGCCGTGCCGCTCATGCTGCGCGCGGCTTTCGCGGGCCTGGTCCTGGCGACAAGTCTGGGTGCGCCGGCGGCCGACTTGGAAGTTTGCTACGACTACGGCTGCTACCGGCAGGCCCAGGTAGTGTTTGCCGACGCAGATCTCGCGGCACTGCGCGCGATGCTTGAGCCGGCCGCCGATGCCCCCGCGGAGCGCTCGCTGGTGGCGCAGGCGGTGGGCCGCATGTATGCGCTGGCCGCCTTGCAATCGCCGATCTGGCGTGATCGCGCGCGCAACGGCATGGACGAACGTCACCTCGATGGCGCCATGGACTGCATCGACCATTCCACCAACACCGAGCGCTTCCTGCACCTGCTCCAAGACGCCGGCGCCTTGCGCTTTCATGCCGCTGCCGGACGCAGCCACCGTTTCGCCTTTCTGGTGTTCGGTGAGCACTGGACCGCTACCTTGGTCGAGATCGCGAGCCAGGCGCGCTTCGCGGTAGACAGCTGGTTCTTCGAGCCCGGTGAACCGGCGCTGGTGATCGGACTCGAACGCTGGCGCGCGGGTTATGACCCGGCGTCGGAATTGAAGGCGCAACGATGAGCGCCGGCACGGTGGTGGTGGGCATGTCGGGCGGCGTCGATTCGGCGGTTGCGGCGCTGCTGCTCAAGCGCCGGGGCTATCGCGTGATCGGCCTTTTCATGAAGAACTGGGAGGATGACGACGACGGGGAATACTGCAGCACACGCGAGGATCTGGTCGACGCCGCGGCCGCCGCCGATGTGGTCGGTGTGGAGTTCGAAGCGGTGAATTTCGCGGCCGAATACAAGGATCGGGTGTTCGCCGATTTCCTGCGCGAGTATGCGGCTGGCCGCACCCCCAATCCCGACGTGCTGTGCAATGCCGAGATCAAGTTCAAGGCTTTTCTGGACCACGCTGTCAAGCTCGGCGCGGAGCGCATCGCCACGGGGCACTATGCGGGCGTGCGCGAACGCGATGGTCGTTTCGAACTGTTGCGCGCCACCGATACGGCCAAGGACCAGAGCTATTTCCTGCACCGCTTGAACCAGGCGCAGTTGTCGAAGGTGCTGTTTCCGCTGTCCGGCCTGACCAAGCCCGAAGTACGGCGCATCGCGCGGGAAGCCGGCCTGGGCGTGCATGCCAAGAAGGATTCAACCGGTATCTGCTTTATCGGCGAGCGGCCTTTCCGCGAGTTTCTCAACCGCTACCTGCGAAGGGAGCCGGGGCCGATGCTGGACGAAAACGGGCGACGGGTCGGCACGCACATCGGCCTGATGTTTTATACGATCGGCCAGCGCAAGGGTATCGGCCTGGGCGGCATGCGTAGCGATAGTGGTGCCGCGCAAGGCGGTGAGCCATGGTTCGTTGCGGCCAAGAACGTGGCGGCCAACAGCATCACGGTGGTACGTGGTCACGATCACCCGCTGCTGCTGTCGATGGGCCTCATCGCGCGCGAACCCTCGTGGGTCGCGGGCGAAGCGCCGCAAGAAGGGGCTATGCTGGGGGCCCGTACACGTTATCGCCAGAGCGATGCTGTTTGTCGCTTCGCTGCCTTGCAGGCAGGCCGGTTCGAGCTTGCGTTTGACGTCCGCCAGTGGTCGGTGACGCCGGGTCAGTCGGCGGTGCTGTATGACGGCGAAGTCTGTCTGGGAGGCGGATTTATCGATAGCGCAGAGGCGCTGCCGGTCGCAAGTTCACTCGCAGCGTAAGCGGAACGCAGCAAGCACGCGAACGGTGTCGCGGCGCATGCAGGTTTTGTGGCCGGCCCGCGCTTGCAGGTCAACGTATGCATTACGGCGGAACGGCGGCCGCAGGCCTTTCAGGCGCTGGGTGGCTGGGTGTCGGCGAACGATGCGCGCAGCGCCAGCTTGTCGACCAGCCTGGCCAGCCTGGCGTGATTGGCGCGCCACGCGATGTGCGGAAAGCGGAAATCCAGGTAGCCCAGCGCCACACCGACGGCGATATCGGCCAGCGAATAAGTGGCGCCACTGCACCATGCCTTGTCGCCCAGGCCGCGTGCAGCGGCGGCCAGGGCAAGATCGACCTTCGCCAGTTGCCGCCTGATCGATTCGGGGCTTTGCTGCTGCACCGGCCGCGCCGACTCCAGGCGCGCTGCGATCGCCGCATCGCAAATGCCGTCGGCCAGCGCTTCCCAGCAACGCACCTCGACGCGCGCACGGCCGGACGCGGGGATGAGTTTGTTGACCGGCGTGATCGTGTCCAGGTACTCGACGATCACGCTCGAGTCGAACACCGCGCCGCCGTCATCCATCACCAGTGTGGGCACCTTGCCCAGCGGGTTGTATTGCGAAACCCTGCTGGCGGCATCCCACGGGTTTTCCTGCACGAACTCGAATTCAATCCGCTTTTCAGCCATCACTACGCGCACCTTGCGCACATAGGGGCTGGTGCCGGCACCGATCAGTTTCATGCGATTCTTCTGGTTGTTTTACGCCGGCGATTATATCAAGCGAGGCCGTGCGGATGCCCCGGAATCGGCTGCTGCTGCGGCTAAAATGCGGCCTTCCCCGTGAATCGTGCCCGCCATGCCATCCGCACTGCAATCCTTGTCACCCCTTGACGGGCGCTACGCCGCGCGGCTTGACGCACTGCGGCCGTATCTTTCCGAATTCGCGCTGTTGCGCTATCGCGTAGCCGTCGAGGCGGCCTGGCTGCGCGCGCTGGCCGCGGCCGGCTTGCCGGAATTGCCGCCGCTGGCGCCAGGTGTGGCCGGCGCCCTCGATGCCATGGTCGAAGGCTTCGGCGAAGCCGATGCGCTGCGCATCAAGGAGATCGAGAAGACCACCAATCATGATGTCAAGGCGGTCGAGTACTTCATGAAGGAGAAGATGGCCGCAAGCGAGGGCTTCGACGCGGCCGCCGAATTCATTCATTTCGCGTGCACCTCGGAGGACATCAACAACCTGGCCTACGGCCAGATGCTCAACCAGGCGCGCAAGGATGTGCTGCTGCCGGCCTTGCGTGCGGCCTTGAGCGGCATGCGCGCGCTGGCGCATGCCGAAGCCGCCACGCCGATGCTGGCGCGTACCCACGGGCAGCCGGCCACCCCGACCACCCTGGGCAAGGAGGCGGCCAATGTCGCCATGCGCCTGGCGCGCGCGATCGCCGGGTTCGAGCGGGTGGCGCTCACCGGCAAGCTCAATGGCGCTACCGGCAACTACAACGCACACAGCATCGCCTACCGCGAAGTCGACTGGGAGGCGCTGGCGCGCGGCGTGGTCGAAGGCATGGGGCTGGAATTCAACACCCACACCATCCAGATCGAACCGCACGATGCGTTGGCCGAGTACTTCGATGCGCTGGCGCGCATCAACACGATTTTGATCGACTGGTGCCGTGACACCTGGGGCTACATTTCGGTGGGCTATTTTCGCCAGCGCTTAAAGGCGGGCGAGGTCGGTTCCTCGACCATGCCGCACAAGGTCAATCCGATCGATTTCGAGAACGCCGAAGGCAACCTGGGCCTGGCCAACGCGCTGCTGCGCCACCTCTCCGAGAAGCTGCCGATTTCGCGCTGGCAGCGCGATCTCACCGATTCGACCGTGTTGCGCAATGTCGGCGTGGCGCTCGGCCACAGCCTGCTGGCGCTCGATTCGCTGGCGCGCGGCATGGGCAAGCTGGAAGTCAACCACGAACGGCTGGCCTACGACCTGGAAGCCAACTGGGAAGTTCTGGCCGAGGCGGTGCAAACGGTGATGCGCCGCTATGGGGTCGAGAATCCTTACGAAAAGCTGAAGGCCTTGACGCGCGGCCGCGGCATCACCCGCCAGGCCCTGCAGG
>JAYVWK010000003.1:0-10249 GCA_043786185.1 Burkholderiales bacterium | reverse complement strand
GAAGATCCTTCCGGGCGAGTATTACGCGTCCGGCCGCGATATGGTGATTGTGACCACGCTGGGTTCCTGCGTTTCAGCCTGCCTGTGGGACGACACCCGCAAAGTGGGCGGCATGAATCACTTCATGCTGCCGCAGTCAGGTGCCAGCGGCTACGACTTGCATGCCGAATCCGGTCGCTATGGCGTCTTCGCGATGGAGCTTCTGATCAACGAACTGATCAAGATGGGTGCACAAAAAAGTCGAATCAAGGCGAAGGTTTTCGGCGCCGGCAACGTCCTGAAAGACCTTGTCAGTTCCAACGTGGGCGAGCGCAATGCGGAATTTGTGGCGCGTTTTCTGGCCACCGAGCGCATCCCGATCCTGGCCAGCGACCTGCTCGATGTCTGGCCGCGCAAGGTCTACATGTTTCCGGCAACTGGCCGCGTGCTGGTGCGCAAGCTCAAGACCCTCAACAACGACACCATCGCCAGCCGCGAGAGTGTGTATCGCCAGCAGCTGGTCACGCTGAGGGCGGAAAAAGCCGCCAGCAACGATATCGAGCTGTTTGTCTGAAGTCCGACAACGGGGACGGGGATGGAGAAAACCAAGGTACTGGTAATTGACGATTCGGCCCTGATTCGCAGCCTGTTGTCGAAAATCGTCGATGCGCAGAGCGACATGATGACCGTGGGGGCGGCGGCGGATCCGCTGGTGGCGCGCGACATGATCAAGGCGCTTGATCCGGACGTGCTCACGCTCGACATCGAGATGCCGAAGATGGACGGCCTGGAATTTCTCGAAAAGCTGATGCGCCTGCGACCGATGCCGGTGGTGATGGTATCGACCCTGACCGCGCGTGGGGCCGAGGCCACCATGCGTGCGCTCGAACTGGGCGCGGTGGATTTCGTGGCCAAGCCCAGGCTCGACATCCAGAAGAGCATGGCCGAGTACGCACGGGAAATCACCGACAAGATCCGCATCGCCGCACGTGCCAAGTTGCGCGTCGCGCGCATGCACAGCGCCGGTCCGGGCGCGGTCGCGCGCGACGCCGATCATGCACTGCTGCCGGCAACCGGCGCCGACACGCGCCCGCCGCTGCCCGCAGCGCGCCTGTTCTCGACCGAAAAGCTGATCCTGATCGGTGCCTCGACTGGCGGAACGGAGGCGATTCGCGAGGTTCTGATGGGGCTGCCGCCGGATTCGCCGGGGATTCTCATCACACAGCACATGCCTGCCGGGTTCACCAAAAGTTTCGCCGAACGCCTCAACAAATGCTGCGACTTGGCCGTTAAGGAGGCAGAAGACGGTGAAAGGGTATTGCCGGGTCATGCATACATCGCTCCCGGCAGTCACCATCTGCTGTTGCGCAAGAGTGGCGCCAACTACCTGACGGTGCTGTCGGACGGTCCGCCGGTGAACCGGCATCGACCGTCGGTTGAAGTGTTGTTCAAGTCCGGTGCCGAGGTGGCCGG
The DNA here is from genome assembly GCA_043786185.1 of Burkholderiales bacterium. Taxonomy (GTDB): domain Bacteria; phylum Pseudomonadota; class Gammaproteobacteria; order Burkholderiales; family JAEUOS01; genus JAEUOS01. The sequence continues at coordinate 8,797 of JAYVWK010000003.1, read as the reverse complement.
GGCCAACGTGGTGGGGGTGATGTTGACCGGCATGGGCAAGGATGGTGCGTTGGCGATGCGCGAAATGCGTGACGCCGGCGCATGGAATGTGGTGCAGGATGAAGCAAGCTGCGTGGTGTTCGGCATGCCGCGTGAGGCGATCGCCGCCGGCGCAGCCCACGAGGTGGTGCCGCTCAAGGACATCGCGGCGCGTCTTATCGGGCAGCTCGGCAGGCAAGGGGCGCGATTGAGCCGGGTTTAGGGATGCGCTGAACCAGTCCACAGGTGGGGAAAGTCGCTTTTGCAGGATGTTGAATGGGAAAGACTCTGCATTCGAGAATCCGTATTCCGGCGACTGGTTCATGGTTTTCTAAAGTCTCCGGCGATGCGCGCGACAGGGTCTCTGTGCACGATGTTGTAGTTGTCAATTTTCTTGGAGAAATATCATGAACGTAAGCGTTGATCAAGCGAACGGCAAGGCCAGGCTGGCCCTCAAGGGGCGCTTTGACTTCACCTGTCATCGCGGATTCAAGCAGGCCTACGAAGACGCCTTCGCCGGTGCCGGTGTGGCTGAAGTGGTGGTCGACATGGGCGAGGTCGATTACCTTGACAGTTCGGCTCTGGGCATGTTGCTGCTGCTGCGCGACAAGGGCAAAGCGATGGGCAAACCGGTGAGCCTGGCCAACTGCGGGGGTACGGTGCGCGATGTGTTGCGGGTTGCCAATTTCGACAAGTTGTTCACGCTGCACTAGCCGCCCATTTCGATGGTGCGTCCTCTGCACATGGCAAATTCCGCCCGCGCGGTGGTGCGTCTCACGGCACTGGTGGTCGAAGACAGTCCGGCGCAGGCGCAGTACCTTTGCGCGATCCTCAAAGCCGAAGGGCATGTCGCACTGCACGCCGCGGATGGACTGGCGGCGCTGGAAATCTACCAGCGCGAGCGCCCCGACGTGGTGTTGCTCGATTATGCGATGCCCGGCATGGATGGCCGCGAGACTGCCTTGCGGCTGCGACTGCTGGAGCCGGCGCGCTGGGTGCCGATCTGGTTTGTCACCGGCAATGAGGACATCACGGAGATCGCCGACGCGATCGCCGCTGGCGCGGACGCCTACATTCCCAAACCGGTGAACGTGGCGATTCTCAAGGCGCACCTGTCGAACGCCGCGCGTTATACCGCGATCCAGCGTCAGATGAAGGCGCAGAACGCCGAACTCAATGCCTACTTCGAGATGTCGGAAGAGGAAAATCGTGCCGCGCGCGACATGATGAAGCGCCTGTTGCCGATTCAGACCGAGCACGGCGCGGTCTTGCGCACCTGGAATTCACCGGCGTTCAAGTTCAGCGGCGATATCGTGATGGCCGAGCGTTCGCCCGACGGTTCGCTGAAGATTCTGCTGGCCGATGGCGTGGGTCATGGATTGACCGCCGCCTTGAACGTGTTGCCGCTCGGCCGTGCGTTCCAGGCCATGGCGCAAAAGGGTTTCGGATTGCAGGCCTTGGTGACCGAGCTCAATCACACGATCCGGCGCGATCTGCCATCGCATCGTTTCGTGGCGGCAACGCTTATCAGCGTTGATTGTATTGAAGACCGCATCGAAGTATGGAATGGCGGCAATCCGCCATGCCTGATGTTCGACGCCGACGGCACGATCATCAAGAGCTGGCCTAGCCAGCACCTGCCGCTGGGCGTGTTGCCAAGTGACGAAATCGACCCGCACCCGGAGTGCGACCCGTTTCGCGCCGACGCGCAGATTTTCGTCTGCTCCGACGGTCTGAGCGAGGCGGCGTGCCAGCATGGAAAGCAGTTCGGCGAAAGCGGCGTGACCGCAGTGGTGGCCGGGGTGATCCCGGAAGAGCGTTTCGAGGCGATCAAGATCGCAGTAGTCGAGCACTTAGCAGGGCACAGTGCCACCGACGACATCACCTACGCCCTGATTGATTGCGCCGCCGAAGTGCGCCGCCGCTCGCAACGCGGCCTGGCTGTAACCCTGCCGCAGCAAACCCTCAACACCCATTCACAGGCCGCCGCAGGCGACTGGGAGATGCGCTTGCGCATCGGTGCGGAACGACTCAAGCATGTGGAAATGATTCCGATCCTGCAGGAATTCATGACGCGCTTCGATCCAGCCGGCGCGCTTGACCGCTCGACCTTCGTTGTGCTCAGCGAATTGTTCAACAATGCGCTGGAGCACGGTTTGCTCGAGCTCGATTCGCGCTTGAAAGCCGAGCGAAACGGGCCCCAAACCTATGCGCGCGAACGCGAGCGACGCTTGGCGCTGCTCAACGACGGCGTGATCTTCATCGACATCGCGCGCGCCGAAACCGTTGATGGCGTCAAGCTGACCGTCAGGGTCAAGGATAGCGGCAAGGGCTTCGATGCCGACGCCTGGCACGTTGATGCCAGTGCCTTGTTTCGGCGCAACGATCGCGGCATCAGTCTGGTCGAGCAATTGTGCGAATCGGTCGAGTATCGGGAAGGCGGCTCCGAAATCGAGGTCACGCGCATGCTGCCGGTGGCGCTGGCGATGCACTAGGCGGCGCGCGGCAAGAGCCCGCGACGGGACAAACGGCTGCGCCGTTGTTGGCGTTGTTGGCGTTCTTGGTATACTAGGAAAAATTTCGTCCAGCATGTGATATCAGCCATGCGTACCGATCGGTGCGCGATTCGCCCGGTGCGCATGATTTCTGCGGCGCGGGCTTTCGGTTGCGGCCATGAAAGCAAACGGCTGAGGCAGGCGCTGCCGGCGCACTTCATCCACTCACCAACCATGGATTTCTGTCTGCCAGCGACCTGCGCGTTTGCGCCGTCCGGTTCGTCATTGTCGTGTGAATACATCTGAAGCCAAGGGCATTCTCGAAGCGGCTCTCCTGACGGCGCAAGCGCCATTGTCGGTGGTGGAGTTGCGCCGTCTGTTCGAGAATCGCATCGGTGCGGATACGATTCGCGCATTACTCGATGAATTGCGCGCCGACTGGATCGGCCGCACGGTGGAACTGGCGGCCTTGTCGTCCGGCTGGCGCTTTCTGAGCCGGCCCGAATTCAGCACCTATCTGGCTAGGCTCAACCCGGACCGCACCCCGCGCTATTCGCGCGCGGTGCTCGAAACGCTGGCGATCATCGCCTATCGGCAGCCGGTTTCGCGCGGCGATATCGAAGAGATTCGCGGTGTCGCCGTTTCACCGCAGATCGTCCGTACGCTTGAAGAGCGCGGCTGGATCGATACCGTCGGCCACCGCGACGCGCCGGGCAGACCGGCGCTTTTTGGTACCACGCGTGCCTTTCTCGACGATCTCGGCTTGGTCTCGCTTGAACAGTTGCCGCCGCTTGAGAACATTGAGAAAGTGATGGATTTGGCCGATGCAGCCTGACTCCCCTGAACCACAGGATACCGGCAGCGCCGATGCTTCCGCGTCGCCGGCGCCAGTCGCACCCGAACCGGCAACGGCGGCCACTGAGCAGGCGGCGGGCGCGCCGGGTGCCGGCGTCGCCGAACGGCGCCGTCGGCGCAACCGTCGGCGTGGCAAGGGAGGGGGTAAAGGTGGTGTGGCTGCGGCCGGAACTGCGGCCGCGAACGACAGCGATGATGCCGCTGCCGAAGCGGGTCGGCAGGGATTGACGAGCGACCAGCCGGGGGCAGCCGCGCTACGCGCGCGCAGCGCCAAACCGGCGCGCGCTCGGGGCGCCAAGCAGGCACGCGAGCGGGGTGACAAGGCAGCGCGCGGCGCCAGCCAGAAGCAGCCAAGCGCCCAGGGTGAGAATGAAGCCGGCGCATCGGCTGGGAATCCGGCAGGTGTCGGCGGCGACGATCACAAGTTGCAGAAACTTTTGGCCGAGGCCGGCCTGGGTTCGCGACGTGACATGGAAGAGGCGATTACCGCCGGCCGCGTGAGCGTCAACGGCAAGACAGCGACTTTGGGCCAGCGTATCACGCGGCGCGACGTGGTGCGCGTCGACAGCAAGTCGATACGCCTGAAGAATGATCGCGAAGCGCCTGAAGTGCTGATTTACCACAAGCCGCCAGGGGAGATCGTAAGCCAGGACGATCCCGAAGGCAGGCCTACGGTGTTCGCCGGGTTGCCGGCGCCCAAATCCGGTCGCTGGGTCGCGGTCGGGCGGCTCGATTTCAATACCGAGGGTTTGTTGATCCTGACCAATTCGGGAGATCTGGCCAATCGGCTGATGCATCCGCGTTACGAGGTCGAGCGCGAGTATTCGGTACGGGTGGTGGGCGAATTGACCGACGAGCAGACCGATACCCTGCTTGACGGTGTCGAACTCGACGACGGCCCGGCGCGCTTCATGCGCTTGGACGAAGGCGAGTTCAGTGACGAGGGCCCGGGCGTCAATCGCTGGTACCGGGTGATGATTCGCGAGGGCCGCAACCGCGAAGTACGCCGCATGTTCGAGAAAGTTGGCGTGATGGTGAGCCGCCTGATCCGCACCCGGTTCGGGCCGATCTCCCTGCCGCGCGGCCTGCGCCGCGGGCAGTCGCGCCCGCTTACGCCGCTGGAGGTCAAGGACCTGCTCAAGGACGCACCGGTCGGGACGACGCCGACACGTGACGCTGGCACGAACGAGGCAGCGCTCGGCGGCAGGAGTGGCATGCCCCGCGGCACGGCCGGCGGGCGTGGCAAGTTGCGCGCTGCGCCCGGCGCTCGCGATGGCAACATTGGTGCCCCCTCCATGCGTGATGGCAACGTTCGTGCAGCCGGTCGTGCGGCCGGTGGTGCCGCCGGCAATGGCAAGAGCCCCGCCGGACGCGGCGGCAAAGTGGCGGGCCGGGTTCAACCCGGCGCGCGTCGAGGCAAGGCCGTGCCGGCCAGGAATCCGCAAGCCAAGGGCGCTGGAGGCGGCCGCGGCGGCAAGCGCGCTGCGATCGACCGCGGTTCGCTGACCTTGGACGGGCGCCGTGCCGCCAAGCCTGGACGCCGCAGCGTTGCGTATGTGCCGCCACCTCCGCCGACGCCCATCATCACCCGTCGCCGTTCCAAGCTTATGATCATTCCGCCCGAGGGATCCCAGGAATCCTGACCCGCCGACGCCGTTTTGTTTCAAAATGGCGTTGTTTCTGCTACAATCTCAAGGCTTGAGTGAGTAAGCTTGCGGTGCGTGTTTTTACGGGCCCTGGCGGGCACTCGAAAAAGGGTGCCGGCAGCAAGGCGGCAAGACTTTTAAATGGGCATATCGCCCATTTTTTGTTTGTGCCGCCGGTATCGAGGCGATGGCTATGGACGTATCAGCGCTGATTGAGAATACAGTCGAGGGACTGGGCTACGAGTTAGTTGAGCTCGAACGCTCGCAGCGGGGCCGCTTGTTGCGTGTCTTCATCGACCTGAAACCGGCTGCCGCGGCCGTGCCGGCGGCGTCTAAACGCGCGGTCGGGGCGATGATCAAGGTCGAGGACTGCGAAAAGGTGAGCCGGCAGTTGACCTACGCGATGACGGTCGAGAATATCGATTATGACCGTCTCGAGGTTTCGTCACCCGGCCTCGATCGACCGCTCGGCAAGGTTGCTGATTTCGCCCGGTTCGCCGGCTGCGAGATCAATCTGAAGTTGCGCGCGCCCCTGGGCGGCGCGTATGGTGTGCGCAAGAACTTCACTGGAATTGCGCGCTGTCTGGACGGCAAACCCGCGATTGAAATCGATGGGCAGATTATTGAGCTGGATTTCGCCGGGATCGACCGGGCGCGTCTGGTTCCGCTTATAGAGTTTTAGGGGGAAGTACCTCATGAGCAAGGAAATCCTGATGCTGGCCGACGCGCTGGCGCGCGAAAAGAACGTGGCCAAGGACGTGGTGTTCACCGCGCTTGAGCAAGCCATCGCGTCGGCCAGCAAGAAACGTTTCAAGGGCGAGGCCGACGTGCGTGTGGCGATCGACCGGGAAACCGGCGAGCACGAGGCGTTTCGGCGCTGGCAGGTGGTGTACGAACCTGACCTTGAAAGCGAAGACAATCAGATCGGCATCACGGACGCGCGTGATGACGACCCCGAAGTGCAGATCGGCGACTTCATCGAGGAAGAACTCGAACCGATCGAGTTCGGCCGCATCGGCGCGCAAGCAGCCAAGCAGACCATTCTGCAAAAAATCCGCGACGCCGAGCGCGACCAGATCCTCAATGATTTCCTCGAGCGCAACGAAAAGCTCATCAACGGCACGGTCAAGCGGGTGGAGAATCACCGGGTTTTGATCGAATCGGGGCGGGTTGAAGCGGCATTGCCGCGTGACCAGATGATTCCGCGCGAGGCCTTCCGCGTTGGCGACCGCATTCGTGCATACATTCACAAGATCGATCGTACCCAACGCGGCCCTGCGGTGATCGTCTCGCGCACCTCGCCGGAATTCATCAAGGCGCTGTTTGAGCTCGAAGTGCCGGAGATCGAGGAAGGCCTGCTGGAGATCAAGTCGGCCGCGCGCGATCCCGGTGTGCGCGCCAAGGTCGCCGTTTTCACCACCGATCGGCGCATCGACCCGATCGGCACCTGCGTGGGCATGCGCGGTTCGCGCGTGCAGGCGGTGACCAATGAGCTGGCCGGCGAGCGCGTCGACATCATCATCTGGTCGGCCGATCCCGCGCAATTCGTCATCGGTGCACTGGCGCCGGCGGCGGTGTCGTCGATTCTGGTCGATGAGGAAAAGCACAGCATGGATGTAGTGGTCGACGACGAGAATCTGGCGATCGCCATCGGTCGCGGTGGCCAGAATGTGCGTCTTGCGTCGGAACTCACCGGTTGGGAGATCAACCTGATGACCGTTGAGGAATCGCAGAAAAAGAACGTGGCCGAAACCGCTGCGATTCGTGCGCTCTTTATCGACAAGCTCGACGTGGATGAGGAAGTCGCCGACATTCTGATCGGCGAGGGCTTTTCAACACTCGAGGAAGTTGCCTACGTGCCGATCAACGAGATGCTTGAAATTGAATCCTTTGACGAAGATACGGTCAACGAACTTCGCAACCGCGCACGCAACGCGCTGTTGACCGAAGCCATCGCATCTGAGGAGTCCTTGGGTGGGGTCAGTGAGGATCTGCTCAGTCTTGAAGGCGTGTCGCGCGAACTGGCGGCCAAGCTGGCAAAGGGTGGTATCAAATCGCGCGATGACTTGGCCGAACTGGCGGTGGATGAACTCATCGAGATCGACCCGATGGATGAGGCAGCCGCGCGGGCGCTGATCATGAAAGCACGTGAACACTGGTTTGCGGACGAACAGAAGTAGGCGGCTGCGACCCGGCCGCAGTCATCCCTGCGGGAAAAGCGGAGCATGCAAGAAAGCTGACGAAAATCGTTTCCGCCACTTATATTATTGAATAGACGCTTCGTTCGCCAGTCCGCATTCCACAGTCCTGTTCAGCTTTTTCATAGCTACACCGATCGCACCCGAAAAGAAAGATAGCAATGGCTACTACTACCGTCGCCCAGCTGGCCCTAGAACTCAAGATGCCGATCGCGGCGTTGGTCCAGCAGCTGACCGCGGCCGGCGTCCTGCACAGTGCCGCGGATGAGGCGTTGACCGAGGCCGACAAGTCGCGCTTGCTCGATTACCTGCGCAAGAGCCACGGCGCGGCCGCGCCCGAGAAAAAGAAGATCACGCTCACACGCAAGCAGACCTCCGAAATCAAGCAGTCTGATTCGTCGGGCAAGGCGCGCACCATTCAAGTCGAAGTGCGCAAGAAGCGTGTGCTTGTGCAGCGCGATCCGGTGGCCGATGCGCTTGTGGGCGACACCGATGCCAGCGCCGAGGCACAAGCCGCGGCCGCTATCGCGCCACATCCTGACCCGGTTGCCGACCCGCTGCCGATGGAAGCGCCGCCGATCGTCGAAGTTGCAGTGCCGGAGCCGGAGCCGGAACCCGAACCGGAGCCTGAAGCAGCGCCGGAACCCGAGCCCGCCGCCGAAGTGATGGCAGAGGCCACTGAGGAAGCGCTGCTGCCGGCCGTCAAGGGACCGGTTGCACCACTTTCGGTGATTGACGAGAGCCAGCGGCGAATTCGCGAGGCTGAGGCCAAGCGTTATCAGACCTTGCGCGAGATGCAGGCGGCCGACGTGCTGGCCAAGAAGGAACGCGAGCGCACTACGGCGGAAAAAGTGATCGCCGACAAGGTGGCCGCTGAAAAAGCGGTTGCGGCGGCCGCGGCTGCGGCTGCGCGGGCGGCGGCCCTGTCTGCAGGCACCTTGCACAAACCGGTTGCCAAGCCGGGGGACGAGAAAAAAGCCACCAAGAAGCCGGCCAAGACCGCCGTGCTCGGTGCGGTTGCGTGGCAGGGCGACGACGCGGCCAAGAAGCGCACGATCAAGACCCGCGGGGATGTGGGCGGTGCGTCGGGCTGGCGTGGTCCGAAGCAGCGTGGCCATGGCAAGCACACGAATGAAGATCAATCGGCTTTCGTGGCGCCCTCGGAGCCGACGGTGCGCGAAGTCCATGTGCCTGAAACCATCACCGTAGGCGATCTGGCGCACAAGATGGCGGTCAAGGCCGCTGAAGTGATCAAGTCGCTGATGAAGATGGGCCAGATGGTCACCATCAACCAAGTGCTCGATCAGGACACGGCGATGATCGTGGTTGAAGACATGGGCCATCAGGCGATCGCCGCCAAGCTCGACGATCCGGAAGCATTCCTGATCGACACCGAGCCGCATGGCGACGCCACGCCCGAGCCGCGTGCGCCGGTGGTGACCGTGATGGGCCATGTCGATCACGGCAAGACCTCGCTGCTCGACCATATTCGCACCACCCGGGTAGCGGCCGGCGAGGCCGGCGGCATCACTCAGCATATCGGTGCGTACCATGTGGAAACCAGCAAGGGCATGATCACTTTCCT
>JAYVWK010000002.1:0-12931 GCA_043786185.1 Burkholderiales bacterium | reverse complement strand
GGCCTCAAATGGGACGCCATCGCCAAGAAGATCGGCCAAAGCAAGGAATGGGTCACCGCGGCCCTGCTGGGCCAGATGCAAATGACCAAGAAGCAGGCTGAAGTCGCCGCCAAGATCTTCGGGCTTACCGAGGAAGAAACCGCATGGTTGCAGATCGTGCCGTACAAGGGGTCGCTGCCAACCGCGGTGCCGACCGATCCCCTGATCTATCGCTGGTATGAAATTGTCAGCGTGTATGGCACCACCATCAAGGAATTGATCCACGAGGAATTCGGCGACGGCATCATGAGCGCGATCGATTTTTCGATGGATATCGCGCGTGAGCCGGATCCCAAAGGTGATCGGGTGCATGTGGTGTTGTCGGGCAAGTTCTTGCCTTACAAGACCTATTGACGCAGTTTCGGCATTTTTCTGAATTTTTCGCGCGGTCCTCGGGTTTCTGGCACGGGGGATGCATTCCTTTTGCTTGACGACTTGTCACTCAACCTGAATATAGGCAACGCATGACTTCATCACGCAGAAAATTCATCACCGGCGCCGCCGGCGGTGCCGCTACCGCAATGGCCTTTCCGGCCATCGCGCAATCGCAACCCAACATCAAGTGGCGCCTGGCGTCCAGTTATCCAAAATCGCTTGACACGGTGTTTGGCGGTGCCGACCTGCTCTCGAAGCGGGTGGCGGCCTTGACCGGCGGCAAGTTCCAGATTCAGGTGTTTGCGGCCGGCGAGATCGTGCCTGGCCTGCAGGTGGCCGACGCGGTGCAAAACGGCACGGTCGAGTGCGGCCATACCAACAGCTACTACTACATCGGCAAGAACAAGGCTTTCGCTTTCGAGACCACGGTGCCCTTCGGCATCAACCAGCGGCAGCAGAATGCCTGGATGTACTACGGTGGCGGGCGCGAACTGGTAGGCGACTTTCTCAAGGATTTCAATATTGCCTCCTTCCCGGGCGGCAACACCGGCACCCAGATGGGTGGCTGGTTCCGCAAGGAAGTCAAGTCGCTAGCCGATATCAAAGGCCTGAAAATCCGTATCGCCGGTCTCGGTGGCGAGGTTTTCGCCAAACTCGGTGCGGTGCCGCAGCAGATTGCCGGCGGCGACATCTACCCGGCGCTTGAAAAAGGCACGATCGACGCCGCTGAATGGGTGGGTCCCTACGACGACGAGAAGCTCGGTTTTTTCAAGGTAGCCAAGCATTACTACACGCCGGGCTGGTGGGAGCCCAATTCGGCTTACTCGTTCTACGTCAGTCTCAAGGAATGGGAGAAGTTGCCCAAGGAATACCAGGCAGCATTCGATGCGGCAGCCTATGCGGTGAACGCGGACATGATGGCTGAATACGATGCCAAGAACCCGACGGCCTTGAAGCGCCTGATCGCCCAGGGCGTCAAGCTGCATACATTCTCAAACGACATCATGAAAGCAGCACAGGATGCCGCGTACTCGCTTTACGACGAAGAGGCAGCGAAGAATCCGGCGTTCAAGAAGATCTACTTGTCCTGGCTCAAGTTCCGCGAAGACCAGCTTGCCTGGCACAGGGTGGCCGAGCAGACCATGGCGGCCTTTTCATTTGCCAACAAGCCGAACGTCAAGACGGTTGCCTGAAGCAGGCCACCTTGAGGCGAAGCCCCGCAGAGCGGGGCTTTTTTTCGCCCGTGAACCCGGCGCCGTCGCGCGGGCCCACTATGTGGGCAACCGCTGCCGTGGCGTCGATGGTAGATTCGCAGCCTCGACACCAAATTCAAAAGGAAGCGGCATGCAAAGCTACGATGTCACCGAATGGGGCAAACCTCTGCAAAAGGCGATTCGCGAGACCCCGGCACCACAGGGAACCGAGGTATTGGTCAGGCTCAAGTACTGCGGCGTTTGTCACAGCGACGTGCACATTCGCGACGGTTACTTCGACATGGGCGGCGGCAAGAAATTCCACATGAGCGACCGCGGCATGAAGCCGCCGATCACCATGGGCCATGAGCCTTACGGCACAGTGCTTTCAGCCGGGCCGGATGCCGGCCCGGTGCCGCTCGGCCAGGACCGGCTGGTGTTCCCCTGGACTGGCTGCGGCACTTGCGCCCGCTGCCTCGAAGGGCGCGACAACCTGTGCCCGACCCCGCAATACATCGGCATCCAGCGTTCCGGCGGCTATGCCGACCATCTGTTGGTGCCGCATCCGCGCTACTTAGTCGATGCCACCGGCATCGAACCGAGCTACGCGCCCATCCTCGCCTGCTCAGGCCTCACCACCTACAGCGCGGTCAACAAGCTCAAGCCCTTCACCGCCAACGACTGGATTGTGGTGATGGGCGCCGGCGGCCTTGGCCTGATGGCCGTGGCGATGCTCAAGGCCATGGGACACGAGCGCATCGTGTGCTGTGATATCGACCATTCCAAGTTCGCAGCCGCTCGCGCAGCCGGCGCTGCCGAGACTTTCAATGCGGCCGACGCTGACACGCCGGCCCGGCTGCAGGCGCTGGGCGGTGTGTATGGCGCGGTCGATCTGGTGGGCGCCACGCAGACGGCGCAACTGGCGATGGGCGCGCTGCGCAAGGGCGGCCGCTACATCATCGTGGGCCTGTACGGCGGCGAAATCGCCTTGTCGATGGTGGGTACAGTGCAGCGTGCGCTCACCGTGCAGGGGTCCTATGTCGGCAATGTGAAGGAGTTGCGCGAGGTGGTGGCACTCGCACAATCCGGCAAGCTCAAGCCGATCCCGGTATCGACTTGTGCGATGAGCGATATCTCGGACACGCTCGACAAGCTCAAGGCCGGCACGGTGATCGGCCGCATCGTCGCGAAGATGGATTGAACCGGCGCCAACCCAAACCACATCGACACGTCACCACATCACGGAAGCTCATGGCAAACCCCTCTCGCGGCACGCGCGGCATGGCCGTCGCGCCGCATTCCCTGGCATCGCAATCGGCGCTTGCAGTGCTGCGCGAAGGCGGCAACGCGGTGGAAGCGATGATCGCCGCCACCGCTACCATCGCAGTGGTCTATCCGCACATGAACGGCATCGGCGGCGACAGTTTCTGGCTGCTGCGCACCCCTGGTGACGGCGTTATCGGCATCGATGCCGGTGGCGCCGCCGCCGCCGGCGTGGCGCGCAGCGACTATGCCGGCAAGAGCGCCATTCCGTTTCGTGGCGCAAGCGCGGCCATCACGGTGGCAGCCACCATGTCGGGCTGGCATGCGGCGCATACCCATTCGGTGGAAAAGCTGGGCGGCCGCCTGCCGCTTGCGCGCCTGTTGGAAGACGCGATTCATTACGCGAAAGCGGGCATTCCGACCACCTATTCGCAGCATATGAACACCAGAAAAAAGCTGGCCGAGCTAAAGAATATTTACGGTTTCGCCGACACTTTCCTGATCGAAGGCGGTGCGCCGGCCACCGGCGCACTGTTCAAGCAGCCGCGCATGGGCGCGACCTTGGAGCAACTGGCGCGCGCTGGCCTTGACGATTACTACAAAGGCGATCTGGCGCGCGCGATTGCGAGCGACCTGCAAGCTGCGCAAAGCCCGGTCACTCTCGCCGATCTTGAGGCGCATCGCGCGCTGCTGCGCACGCCGCTGGAGCTTACGCATTCGCTGGGGCGCGTCTACAACATGCCGCCACCGACGCAGGGCCTGGTGTCGCTCCTGATCCTGGCGCAGATGGATCGCCTGGGGATTGAACGCTTCGACCACTTGAGTGCGGACTATGTGCATGTGGCGGTGGAAGCCACCAAGCGTGCCTTCCTGGTGCGCGACAAGTACATCACCGATCCGGATGTCATGAAGAAGAACGGAGCCCCCGACCCGCAGTCGCTGCTGGCCGCGGCCAACCTCGACACCGAGGCGGCCAGGATCGACATGCATAAGGCGGCGCCGTGGGGTGCAGGTAAGGGGCCGGCAGACACTATCTGGATGGGCGTGATTGATGGCCAGGGCAACGCTGTTTCGTTGATCCAGTCGATTTATCACGAGTTCGGTTCCGGCGTGGTGCTACGGTCGACCGGTATCAACTGGCAGAACCGCGGCGCATCGTTCTCGCTCGACCCCAGGCACATCAACACGCTGGAACCCGGCAAGAAGCCGTTTCACACTCTCAATCCCGCACTCGCGCTGTTAGACGATGGCCGCGTCATGGTGTACGGCAACATGGGCGGGGATGGCCAGCCGCAAAGCCAGTCCGCGGTATTCACCCGCACCATGGTGTACGGCATGAACCCGCAGGATGCGATCGCCGCGCCGCGCTGGTTGCTGGGCCGTACCTGGGGCCAGACCTCCGATACGCTCAAGCTCGAAGGCCGCTTTCCGGCGGCAACGGTCGAGGAATTGAGACGCCGCGGGCACGACGTGGAGATGTATCCGGACTTCGACGAAACCCTGGGCCACGCCGGTTGCGTGATCCGTCACTCCAACGGCAATTTCGAGGGCGGCTTCGATCCGCGTTCCGACGGCGGCGTCGCCGCGTTCTGATCGGCGACGCGCCCCCGTGACTGTCGTTGCCGGTGCGGGCTGCGAGCGGACGCCGGGAGCGGGAGACTGAGCATGCCGGGCGTACGCATTGACAAATGGCTCTGGGCCGCGCGCTTTTTCAAGACCCGCACGCTGGCCACCGCGGCCGTTGACGCCGGACACGCGCGTCTGATGGATGAACGCGTCAAGCCGGCCAAGGAAATCCGACCCGGCGATGTGTTGCGTATCCGCACCACCGGTGGGGAGACCACGGTGACGGTACGTCTTTTGGCCGAACAACGCGGCAGCGCTACGATCGCGCAGACCTTGTTCGAGGAAAGCGCCGAAAGCCGCGACGCGCGCGCACGCGAGAGCGAAAAGCGCCGCCGCTTCGCCGAGCCTGCGGATGCCATCGTCGCACGCCCCACCAAAAAAGACAGGCGTAAGCTCGATCGCTTTCGTGGCGGATAATGCGTCCTTTTGTGAAAACAAGGTCCGCTTTTTTGATTGATGAGGCCATCGGAGACCCGACATGACTCGCTTACTGATCGCACTTCTGGCCAGCGCCATCGGCACAAGCTTCGCGCAAGCGCAACTCTACCCGAACAAACCGGTTCGCATCCTGGTGCCCTTCGTCGCCGGCGGCACCAGCGACATCGTCGCGCGCGCGGCGGCACAAAAGCTGACCGAAGCCGGCTACACCACGCTGGTGGAAAACCGCCCCGGCGCGAATGGTTCGATCGCAGCCGAAGCCGTGGCGAAGTCGCCGCCCGACGGCTACACCATCATGGTCGGATCGATCGGCACCTTCGCAATCAACATGAGCCTGTACAAAAACCCGAAGTACGATTCGCAAAAGGACTTGGAGCCGATCACGGTCGTGGTACGCACGCCCAATGTGCTGATCACGCCACCGGGCTTCGCGCCCAACAGCGTCAAGGAACTGATCGAGTATGCGCGTAAGAACCCGGGCAGGATTTCCTATGGTTCGTCGGGCTCGGGTTCATCCGACCACCTCTCCGCCGAACTCTTCAAGCTGCAAACCAAAACCTTCGGTGTGCATATCCCCTACCGTGGCGGCGCGGCCGCGCAAACCGACATCATGGCCGGCGTGATCGAAGCCTCCTTCCAGAATTTCGGCACCGTAGTGCCCTACATCCGTGCCGGCAAGATGAAAGCGCTGGCGGTCACTTCAGCCCAACGCATGCCGCAGTTTCCCAATGTGCCGACCATGATCGAGTCGGGCCTGCCGGGTTTCGACGTCACGTCATGGCAGGCGATGGCTGCGCCTAAAGGCACGCCCAAAGACATCATCAACAAACTGCAGGCCGACTTGGCGCGCGGCTTTCGCGCCGCCGATCTGACACAGCGCTTTACCGATCAGGGTTTCGAGATCGTGGTGGGCACGCCCGAACAGGCAAGCGCTTTCTTCAAGGACGAGATTGAGCGCTGGGCTCGGGTGGTCAAGGCCTCCGGCGCGCAGGTCGACTGAACCAAGACAGACCGGGCCGGCTGCGCACCTGGCGCGCACTTCAGACAGTCAAGCCGCCCGATACCTCGATCACGGCGCCATTGATGTAGCTCGCATCGTCGCTGGCCAGGAACGCGTAGACGCTGGCGATTTCCTCGGGCTTGCCCAGGCGCCCGAGCGCGACCCGACCCTCAATCTGCTTGAGCACATTCTCGGGAATGGTCTTCAAAATCGAAGTGGCGATGAAACCGGGAGCCACCGCGTTGACGCGGATGCCTTTGGGACCCAGTTCGCGAAACCAGGTTTTGGTGAATCCGATCACACCGAACTTGGTGGCGGAGTAATTTGTCTGGCCGAAGTTGCCATAAATGCCGACCACCGACGATGCATTGAGGATTACCCCGCTGCCCTGCGCGATCATGGTTTCAACCACCGCTTGCGAGCAGTTGAACACGCCCTTGAGATTGACATCGATCACCGCATCGAACTCGACCTCGGTCATTTTCACCAGCCGCGCATCCTTGGTAATGCCGGCGTTGTTGACCAGCACATCGATGCGGCCGAATTTTTCCTTCACGCCGGCCACCAGCGCATCGACACTGGCGCGTTGCGTCACGTCGACGATGGCGCCAAGCGCCGCGCCGGTCTGGAGGACGGCGGCATCGATCTGCTCGCGCCGCAGGTCGGCGATCACAACCTGCGCGCCTTCGTCGGCAAACCGTTTGGCGGTGGCAAGCCCAATGCCGTTGGCTGCACCGGTGATGATCGCCACTTTGTTCTTGAGCCGCATTTTTTCTCCGATATGCGAAAAGCCGCGCGACTCTAGCACATCACGCACGTGATTGCTGCGTTGCAATATCGCTTTGGGAGGGCCGAAGCTTCCAGCGGACTGCGCACGCGAAGGCGCGGATCACGGCAAAGCCGGTGCCGCGCCGTCGGCGAACGCCATCACTTCGTCAATCGAGTTGGCGAAGTCGGAGAGGCCATGGTCGCTGCCCTGGATGATCTTCTGGCGCGCGCCGGGGAACGCAGCCACCATCTCGCGCCAGTCGAGCATCTCGTCGCCCGTGGCGGCCACCAGGAAATAGCGTTCGGGGCGCGTGATGGCCTCCACGTGCAGCGCGCGCAATTCGTCCAGGTAGAAGGCGTGGAACTCGAAACCGGTCGCCGCATCGTGAAACGCGGTGTGAGTGCCCACATGGCGCCCGAGCTTTTCGTGGGCGCGCAACGCGGGGTTGAGCAGCACGGCGCGGCAGCCCAGCCGTTCAGCCAGCCAGGTGGCATAAAAGCCCCCCAGGGAGCTGCCGACTAAGGTCAGGCAGCGGGCATCCATGGCTTGCGTCAAAGCCAGCATGGCGGCTATCGCCATTGATGGCTGTTCCGACAGTTGCGGGCACAGGTATTGGTTCGCACGGCTCCGCGCCTGCATGCGCGCGCCGATCAGCTGCGCCTTGAACGATTGCGGAGATGAACGAAACCCGTGCAGATAGACAATCATGCAAGGCGCAGGAGAATCTTGCGATGTATGTCGCCGAAACCACCGTTGCTCATGACCAGCACATGGTCTCCCGCACGCGCAGCACGCACCACCGCGCCCGCCAGCCGGTCGATATCTGCATAAGTCGATGCCTTGGCGCCAAGCGGCGCCAGCGCGGCTGCCAGGTCCCAGCCAAGCGAATCCTTGCCTGCGACCGCACCGTAGCCAAACACCAGATCGGCCTGGACTAGGCTGGCTGGCAACGCGGCTTTCATGGTGCCGAGTTTCATGGTGTTGGAACGTGGTTCAAGTACTGCGAGAATGCGTGCCGCCCCGACCTTTGCGCGCAGGCCTGCGATGGTGGTGGCGATCGCGGTCGGATGGTGGGCGAAATCGTCGTACACCGTGACTGCTCGCACCTGTCCGCGCACTTCCATGCGGCGCTTGACACTGCGAAAGTCGCGCAGCGCCGCCACCGCTTGCGCCGGTTCAACCCCGGCGTGGTGCGCGGCCGCGATCGCCGCGAGTGCGTTCGAGCGGTTATGTTCACCCAGCAAATCCCAATGTACCCGGCCGTACGAACGCCCGAGAAAAGCGACCTCGAAAGAGCCGTCCGTTGCCAAAGAGCCCGCCTGCCAGCCTTCCGGACTGGCAAAGTACGCGATTTCACTCCAGCAACCGCGCTCTAACACGCGCCTCAAGCTGGCCTCGCGGGCATTCACAACAAGCCTTCCACTGCGCGGCACAGTACGTACTAAATGATGAAATTGCGTCTCAATGGCGGCAATATCACCGAAGATGTCGGCATGATCGAACTCAAGGTTATTGAGCACTACAGTCCTTGGGCGGTAATGTACGAACTTGCTGCGCTTATCGAAAAACGCCGTATCGTACTCATCGGCTTCGATCACAAAGCAGCTCGCGTCGGCCGCGGCGCGCGCCGAAACACCAAAGTTCTCGGGAATTCCGCCAATCAGGAACCCGGGCGCACGTCCGGCTGCCTCCAGAATCCAGGCAAGCATGGAGGCTGTGGTCGTCTTGCCATGCGTGCCGGCCACTGCAAGCACATGGCGCCTGGCCAGAACCTGAGCGCCGACCCATTGCGGTCCCGAGGTATACGGCAGACCGAGTTCAAGAATCTCTTCCATCAACGGGTTGCCACGCGACACCACGTTGCCGATCACAAACAGGTCAGGTTGAAGCAAAACCTGATCCGGCGCGAAACCGGGAATCAATTTGATGTCGAGCGCTTCGAGTTGCGTGCTCATGGGCGGGTACACGTTGGCATCACACCCGGTCACGCGCAAGCCGCAAGCACGCGCCAGTGCCGCAACGCCTCCCATGAAGGTGCCGCAGATGCCCAGAATATGGATATGCATGCGCGGATTTTATCCGAGCCCTGCGCATGCCCACGGTAGAATCAGGTCATGGCAAAACGTCCAAAGGGCGCGTCACATGTGCGCCGCGCCATCGCCGCACAAGCCGCGCGCCTGATCGCCGAAGACGGCCTGGCCGACTTCGGCGCCGCCAAGCGCAAGGCCGCGCGGCACCTTGGCTACACCGAAAGCGACGGCCTGCCCGACAATCAGGAAATCGAGCGGGAATTGCGTGCCTACCAGGCGCTGTATCAGAATGACGAGCAGCGATTACGCCTGCTTGATCTGCGCCGGGTGGCGCTTGAAATCATGCGCGAATTGACAGCGTACAAGCCGTATCTGGCCGGGAGCGCGTGGAACGGCACAGCCTCACGCGCCAGCGCGATCGATATCGATCTGTTTACCGATGAGTCGAAGTCGCTTGAGCTATGGCTCCTCAATCGCGGCGTGGCTTACTCGACCGGCGCGCGAACGCATTTCATCAAGGCCCTGCAGGCGCGTATTCCGTTGCTTGAGTTCGATCTGCATGAATATCGGGTGCGACTTTCAGTATTCGCCGAGACGGATGCGCGACATGCCTTGAAACCAGGTGCGATGGGCCAGGCAGAACGTGGTGCCACAGCCCAGGTTGGCGCCCTTGTACGGGCAGCGGAGAATGAAGCCACGCTGCAGGGTTTCCTTGGGGCGATTCGCTGACTGCCGCCTGCTGCGCGAACGAAGCAACGTTCCGACCCATTGCAGCTTGAAGCAATCCCACGTCTTACCCGAAAGCAAGGCCGGGGGCGCGTAAAGCGCCGCCACAAACTTAAACAAGGCTCATGTTGGATGATCTGGTTTAGAAAGAATTTTCCCCTAGTGCTCGCAGGTTTGGCCGCACTAGCCGTCGGCGTATGGTTCGGCTGGGCGCGCATCCAGACGGACACGCCAGCGTCCCTCGACGCTCTCTGGGCCGCGCAATTGACTGATTTGCGCGGCAACCAGGTACGCATGGCATCGCTGCGCGGCAAACCGCTGATCGTCAATTTCTGGGCAACCTGGTGCGGCCCTTGCAAAGAGGAAATGCCCGACTTTCAGCGCCTGGCCACCGGAGAATTCGCTGATAAAATTCAAATTGTTGGCATCGGCATTGATAATGCCGACAATATGCGCTCTTTTGCAGATAAAATTGGGATCACTTACACATTACTTGAGGGTGGGGCCGAATCGCTGGACATGCTCAAATCACTCGGCAACCAGGTCGGCGGATTACCGTTCACGCTTGTGATCGATGCGAGCGGTAAATCCGTGATGGTTCGACTCGGGCGCGCCACCTACGAAGACTTGAGGACTGCCGCCAAGGCTGCGCTCAAGCCATGAATTTCGGTTAAAATCGTTCAAACGACTAGTATTTTTCGAAACCAGGTTTCTCGAAACTGCTCAGTATTCGTATTCTGCACGGATTGTCGTCGCTAGCAATCGCAATCACCCGATGATGAAGTATGAAATTAATGAAAATTAGAGGGTAAATCGATGGATTTAAGAAAACTTAAAACCTTAATCGAACTCGTTGAAAGTTCGGGAATCAGCGAACTCGAAGTGACCGAAGGTGAGGAAAAGGTTCGCATCGTCAAATCTCACGCGTCACCCCCTTCGCAAGCCTATGTGCTTGCTCCTCAAGCGCCCCAGTTCGCCGCACCTGTTGCCGTGCCGCAGGCTGCGGCAGCGCACGCGGAGCCGCCCGGCTTTCCTGTCACGGCGCCGATGGTTGGCACTTTCTATCGATCCGGCACTCCCGGCGCCAAGGCATACGTGGATATCGGTAGCGAGGTCAAGGAAGGCGATGTACTGTGCATCATCGAGGCCATGAAGCTGATGAACGAGATGCACGCCGAACGAGCCGGCGTGATCCGCCAGGTGTTGGTCGAGAACGGTCAGCCGGTTGAATACGGGCAAACCTTATTCATTATCGACTAGCTGGATCGCCCAAGGGGAATTTCGATGTTTGGCAAGATTCTGATCGCCAATCGCGGTGAAATCGCGTTGCGCATCCAGCGCGCCTGCCGCGAGATGGGTATCCGCACGGTCGTTGCGCACTCAGAGGCCGACGCACAGGCCAAGTATGTGAAGTTGGCTGATGAATCGGTGTGCATCGGTCCGGCGCCGAGCGCGCAAAGCTACCTGAACATGGCGGCGATCATCAGCGCGGCTGAAGTTACCGATGCCGAAGCGATTCATCCCGGCTACGGGTTTCTGAGCGAAAACGCGGATTTTGCCGAGCGCGTGGAGAAAAGCGGCTTCACATTCATCGGGCCGCGCGCAGAGACCATTCGTCTGATGGGCGACAAGGTCTCGGCCAAGCAGGTGATGATCAAGGCCGGCGTGCCCACCGTGCACGGCTCCGCCGGCGCATTGCCGGATGACCCCAAGGAGATCGTCAAGATCGCGCGCGAGATCAAGTACCCGGTCATCATCAAGGCTTCGGGCGGTGGCGGCGGGCGCGGCATGCGTGTGGTCAATACCGAAGCCGCCCTGATCAACGCCGTCAACATGACACGCAGCGAAGCGCAAGCCGCATTCGGCAACCCGACGGTGTACATGGAGAAGTTTCTCGAAAACCCGCGCCATATCGAGATCCAGGTTCTGGCAGACGAATTCAGCAACGCCGTCTGGCTCGGCGAGCGCGACTGTTCAATGCAAAGGCGCCACCAGAAAATCATTGAAGAGGCGCCTGCACCGGGAATTCCGCGGCGCCTGATCGACCGCATCGGCGAACGCTCGGCCGATGCCTGCCGCAAGATCGGCTATCGCGGTGCCGGCACCTTTGAATTTCTGTTCGAGGATGGCGAGTTCTATTTCATCGAAATGAATACGCGCATCCAGGTCGAGCATCCGGTGACCGAAATGATCACCGGAATCGACCTGGTGCAGCAGCAGATCAAGGTGGCCGCGGGCGAACGGCTGGCGTTTCGCCAGCGCGATGTCCAACTCAAGGGGCACGCCATCGAGTGCCGGATCAATGCCGAGGACCCTTTCAACTTCACCCCCTCGCCGGGACGCATCACCTCCTACCACCCGCCGGGCGGTCCCGGTGTGCGAGTCGATTCCCACGCCTACAGCAATTACTTCGTACCGCCCAACTATGATTCCATGATCGGCAAGGTCATCACCTACGGCGGTGATCGCGCGCAAGCCCTGGCGCGCATGCGTATCGCCTTGTCTGAAATGATCGTCGAAGGCATTCAGACCAACCTGCCCCTGCACCGGCAGCTGATGGACGATACCCACTTCATCGCCGGCGGTACCAGCATCCACTATCTCGAAAAGAAACTGGCCGGGCTGAAGAATGCCTGAACCTGACGAACACCTCGGTGCAGGCACACGCGTCTGCGCAAGGCGCTAGTCGCCAGTCGCAGCGCGGCGCCTCCAAAGGCCCCCACGGCCGCAACACCCAACTGACCGGACACTGCGCTCCCATGCCTTGGCTTGAATTGCGCTGCATGTGTGATGAAGGCGTCGCCGAGGCCATGAGCGACGCCTTGATGGCTCATGGCGCACTCTCGGTGAGCGTCGAGGATGCCGACGCCGGAAGTGAGCAGGAACGCCCGATTTTTGGTGAGCCAGGGAGCGCCGCCGGGCAGATCTGGCAACGCAATCGCTTAGTCGCCCTGCTGGACGCAGGCTGCGCCGCCGCGTCACTGCTGGCCGCCGCGGCGGGTGATTGCGGCCTGGCAACGCCGGCATTCGAATTGCAGGAGGTGGCGGACCAGGACTGGGTGCGCCAGACCCAGTCACAGTTCGAGCCCATCCGCATTTCGCCACGCCTCTGGATTGTTCCCACCTGGCATGCGGTCCCGGACCCGAGCGCACTGGTGATTCGCCTCGACCCCGGTCTTGCGTTTGGCACCGGCAGCCACCCCACAACACGCCTGTGCCTGCAATGGCTCGATGGGCAGGCACTGGCCGGTCGCGCGCTTCTCGACTACGGCTGTGGCTCGGGCATCCTGGCGATCGCCGCCGCGCGCCTTGGAGCGCGCGTGGTGTGCGCAACCGACATCGACCCGCAGGCACTGATCGCGGCACGCGATAATGCCAAGGCCAATGCGTGCGCGATTGAGGTCGTGGCTGTCGACGACTGCGCGGCGCTGAAGTGCGACATCGTGATCGCCAATATCCTGACCAATCCCTT
>JAYVWK010000001.1:0-2510 GCA_043786185.1 Burkholderiales bacterium | reverse complement strand
CCTACTCGATGATCTTGTCGGCACTGATTTGCCGGCGTCCCGCAGCCATCCCGGGGGCGCTCATCGATGAACGTATCGACCCAGTCGCACTGCATCATTCGATCACACGTTCGACCCGTACCATGAACGAATCCGTGAACGTGAGCCCCATCGCCTTGGCGGACTTCATGTTCAGGACCAGTTCGTACTTCGTAGGGCCTTCAACCGGCAGATCGCTCGGTTTTTTACCGCGCAGGATACGGTCGACAAAATAGGCGGTGCGGTCGAACATGTGCAAGATATCCGGGCCATAGAAAATGAGTCCCCCTGCTGCCAGGTAAATGGATGATGTGCTAACCGAGACCAGCTTTCTTTGGGTAGCGAATGCTGCAATCTCGCCGGCACGGGAGTTTGAATTGGTATCGCCCAGTACGATGATTGCCTCGGACCGTCCGGCGACGATACGGTCAAGGGCCGTTGCAACGTCCTCGACCCGCGGGATCTGCAACTCCTGAATTGACATTGCCAGCAGTTTCGCGGCGCGCCGGGTTTCGCTTATCCATGCCCCCGATCCTCGAGAGGGATTGGACAGGATCGCAACACGCACGGCTCCCGGTGCCGCTTCCTTGAGAAGCTGAAGAAGTTTCCCCCCAAGTTCGGGGCCGCTCCACATGGTTCCGGTCACGTTGCCGCCGGGGCGTGCGAGGCTTTCGACATAGCCGTTCTCAACCGGATCGACTACCGAAAGCATCACGATCGGGATTGTGCGGGTGGCCTGCTTCGCTGCTGCGATCGGCGGGTTCAATGCCGCGACGATGAGTTCGACCTTGAGATCTACCAACCCTTGGGCGAGCGCGGGCAAGGACTCGAGCTTGTCGTTGGCATAACGCTTTTCGATAACGAGGTTCCTGCCTTCCTCGTAGCCAATGCGCTTCAGCGAGTCCCGCAGCCGCTGCTGCGCAAGCGATGCCGCAAGCGAATCGGCAGCGCCGGGAAGCAGAAACCCGATGCGCCTCACCTTTTGCGCTGGCTGTGCGAACGAGGTCAGGGGAGCGGCGAGGATCGCACTTGACGAAAGCAGGAAATTGCGGCGTCGGGCGGCGTTCATTCGAGACCCCTTTTTTTGCAGCGACAATGGGCCAGCAGGTGAAAGCGAGGGCAGGGTGCTAGCTTGGCCCCGGTCGGCCGAAACTTTACACCTTGACCGACCGGCGCGGGTCGGGCGCTGCCCGACGCTCGAAAATCGAGTCGTCCAGTCCGGATCGGCGCGAGCACTGTCAATCATCGCGATGGTCTCTGGTGGCTGCGCACCATGTGCCGGCCACCACCGGTGATTCGCTTGCCTACTCGATGATCTTGTCGGCACTGATCAGCAGGGACTGCGGGATCTTCAAACCGAGCGCCTTGGCCGTTCCAAGATGGATGAACATCTCGAATATCGTGGGCTGCTCCACCGGTAGATCGGCAGGCTTGGCGCCTTTGAAAATCTTGTCCACATACAAGGCGGCGCGACGGTGCAAGTCGATGATATTGGGTCCGTAGGACATCAGGCCGCCGTCATCGACAAAGGTGCGCAGATCGTACATCGCAGGCAGGCGATGCTTGGCGGCGAGGGCCACGATCAGCTTGCGATTGGCTCCGGTAAGCGGGGCTTGCTGCACGATCAAGGCCTGGGCGCCGGCGCGCTGCATGGCCGCGAACGCGCCTGTCAATGCCGCCGCCTCGTTGATTTCGTGGATTTCAAGTGTCAGGCCCAGCTGCTGCGCCACCGTGCGCATCTGCTCGATAAACAGTGGGGTGGCGGGCGTGCCTTTCATGGCAAGAACGGCGATCCGGGTCGTCTTGGGAACGATCTCGCGCAGCAACTGCACCCGCTTGCCGGTGAGGTCGGTCGACAGCATGCTGATGCCGGTCAAGTTGCCGCCAGGACGGGCAAGGCTCGCGACTAAGCCCTGGCCGACCGGATCGGCCGTGGCCGCCGTCACGATCGGGATGGTGCTGGTGGCGCGCTTGGCTGCGGCAGGAGGTGCACCGAAATGGGTCACGATGACATCGACTTTGAGTTGCACCAAGTCGGCCGCCATTGCCGGCAGGCGCTCGTCTGCTCCCGCCGAAAAGCGGTAGTCGAATACGAGATTGCGCCCCTCGACGTATCCCAGGATGCGCAGTTGGTCGCGGAAGGCGTCGGTGCCTTCGTTCGGGCCGGCCAAGGATGAGAGGAAGCCGATGCGCCAGACTCTTGCCTGCTGTTGCGCGAAGGCGGTCAGTGGCGAGGCCCCAAGCGCGATCATTGCAAGTACGGTGTCGCGTCTGTTCATGCCATTCCGTTCAAAGCCGGTAGTGTAGACGGGCGGGATTTGCCGCGTGGATCGATTGTACGGCGCATCCCCTAGCTTTTCGTGGGTGACCAGCGGTAAGCCTTGGCGCAGGCGCCGCCCATCAGCATGGCTCGTTCACTCTCGCTCAAGCGTTCGGTCAGGCGGAACGGCGTGACGGCATCCTCGTAATTGACCACCTCGAAGGCGCGGGTC